>JAYWCE010000065.1:0-5204 GCA_043780775.1 Candidatus Altimarinota bacterium
CACCATAAATGGATTATTAGGAATACTCAGGTATCGTAGCACGAGTTACGTTTTATTGCAAATAATTGAGCACTATTATCAAAAAGCCCCCTCAAATCAGATTTGAGGGGGCTTTTTTTATATTATGGTGTAGTATTATATATTCCATATTTGAGTGCATCATAGTATCTACTCTTGTCCTCGACGAACTGGAATACCTGAGAACTGTCTCACTTGCTGGCCGTCGCAGTGAGTCTCAGTGTCGGGAGTGAGAACGGAGTGGTAGATGAGAATGTGATATCGATCACTGTAGAATTAGGATTGTAGAGTATAAAATATGGATCTATTTTTGTCGAGAGGAAATCGGAAATGAGTTTGGTTTCATCATAGGAATATGCGACTGTCTGTCACAGCTGAGAATCACTATATACTCAAATACAGTTTCCAAGATCATCGAGATCGGCAGGATGTGTTCATAGTGTGCCATTTCTGTCATAGCATTGAATCGCCTGAATGCGTATCGATCCCTGGGATAATGTAGTGATATCTCAGACTCCTGTGATCGCTATACTCTCAGATCCACTCATAGCTGTGATCGTCCATGAGAGATAGGGTATCCCTGAGACTGTCAGATTGGAGACATTGCTGACTGTAGAATCATAGCTCGGATCTCGAGAGGATACAGACAGTGGCAAGAGTGATCCACTTGATGCAAAAAGTGGAATAATAAGATGCTCAGAGCCTGAAAGTGTAAATACAGTTCCAGTACTCGCTGCCACTATAGCATACTCTGTATGTAATCCAGATGATCTCGGGGTAGAGAGATCGAGAATATTCCCATCGAGTTCTCCAGAGAATGTCGCATCTTGGAATCAATCCCTATGATTACGAGTCTTCAACATACTATATTCGAACTCCCCCTCTGCGGCAGTAGAGGCGATCACCTCATCATAGGAGAATCGGGATAACTTGGACTCACGGATATAGCTGATCGCGAGTGACGTGACGAGTATGAGGAGTACTCAGATCGTTCCGATCGCCATGAGAATAGAGAATCCAGATGAATTAGTGATTTTTGTTTTCATATAGTATATTATTTTCTCCAACCTCGCTCAGAGATCGTTGTCTGGATATGGAGAGTTGTGGTGGATGCGAGTGCTGCAGATATACCATTGCGAGGAATGAGGGCGAGATCCATAGACAGGAGTACCTTGTGAGCTGTTCCCTCTCAACCCGACACGTAGAATCTGAGATTGGTGACCTTGACTCGTTTGCGACTCTCATCAGGTGTAAAGCTATCCACGAGATTGTATCCAAGTGATCCGTTGTCAGTGTAGTTGACGAGATAGAGTCAGCAGTGGATTTTTGGGTCTGTTTTTGTATTCTCAGCAGAAGTGTCTATACATGGGATCATTCCAATTGTATTTTTCTTCCCATAGACGTATCGTCCGTTATCCAGATTGAGATATTCACTACCTGATGCTGTATAGTCGTATGATAGCCATTGATCATGTGTGCTCCAAGTCATTCACGCTTCATTTTTTCCAAATGGTAACGCAGTACCCGAGAATCCACGCTCTCGTACGTCCTCAGATATCCGCTCTACGATCTCACGAGCCGTCTCGGCGAGTTCACGCTGAGCGTTGAGCTTGCGAGTCGTACTGGTCGTCGAGAAGTATATCGTCATCACCATCACACTCATCATACCAAAAATAGTCATAGCAATCATGAGCTCGACGAGGGTGAATCAGGATGTTGACTTGGACGTGAATTGCATAAGAGAAATAGGATTTTTATTTTTGCCAATCAGTGATCATGCTCTTGGCGTCGTACTCTCGATACCCGCCGTTGTATCTGACGAGGACACGAGCGTCGATGATCCATCATTGGTTTTTAGCGATTGTATCTGGAGGGGTTATTTTTTTGACCTCAGTCCATATTCCTGTTGATCCCGTATATCCAAGTGGTGAGACGACGATATATGATGCAAAATTGGTACCGGTACCAGAGACTGATCCAGTATGTGTATATCGTCACTTTGTATCGAATATGAGTTGTGTTTGATTCCATTTATCGCTATCAGTAACAAATCCAGAAACTGTATCAATTTTTTTGAGTTTGACTGGACTGTTGGTTATAGTTCCATTATTAGCAGTAGCATCAAAAGTGATACCAGTAGCAGTGAAACTATTCTCGATCGTGTATACTCCTCAGGTGAAGATAGTAGAATCACCTCATCCACTTGGTGTAGTAATAAGCAACGAGTCCCACGAGATATAGTTCCGCAGATTGGTATCTCGGATATTGTTCACGAGATCGATCTGTTCTCTGAGGAGTCCTGATACTATGATCTCATCTTGCGAATACCTGACCGTAGACATCGTCGTCTGCAGGAGTGCATATATCCCCGCTAGCCCGATCGAGAATATTGTCATACCGACGATGAGCTCGATGAGAGTGAATCCTGATGTAGTAGGGCGAATGAGCATAGAGTGAGTATAGTAGAAAAAGAGAGAAGTCAAAACCAAACACTACTAGTGGAGATATGTTCGCAGGAGTATCTCTCTGGCTCTCCCCGTGATCGTATCAGCTCCTCTATATCCAACGATGATCCGAGCATCTGATAGAGATCCTGACTGAGTTGAACTCGTGAAGAATATGCCATCACCATATGGGGGTGATATCAGATATCAGATCTTATTACCGCTGCCAAAAAGTGAACCCGTGAAGTCGAGAATCTCGACTCCATCGTCCATGGTATAAGTTTTGTATTTTGTGATATTCGGATTAGTTCTGATCGTACCCATATCAGGCAATACAAAAGTAGCAGGATCGATAGAACCTGATAGAAGATAGCTATCGATAGTTGTACTCCCAGTCTCGAATACAAAAAAGAGACGAGCATGTTTGAGCGCTGAGGCATCAAACTTGATTCCTCAGCGGATCGCCTTGTGGGCAAGTACCCACTCCTGGGCGAGTCCGTCAGCGGCTCGCTCTGCATATCCTCGCTGCATATAGTACTTGTATGGGAACATAGCGATACCCAAGAGGATCATGATGATAGATATCACGACGATGATCTCGATGAGAGTGAATCAGGATGTGGATCGAGGGGAAATATGCATGGAAATCTAAGTTCTAAAATTATATATACCCCTTGAGGGTGCTAAGTTCTAAGTTCTGATATAATCTAGTTCCCTGCCACTCCGACCACTTGCATGATCGATGAGAATATGGCGATAGCGAACCACATCACGAATATTCCGGCCATCAAGAGGGCAATTGGCTCGATCAGCTTGACCATAACGGCAAGTGATGCATCAACCTCTCGACGATATTGTTCACTGATTTTTTTTGATATATGATGTACGGTGGATGTCTTCTCTGCACTCTCGATCATCTGTACGATATCAGAAGAGAAAAAGTAGGCATCCTTATCAACTAAGGTCATAGCTTCGCTAATTTTCTTTCATTTTGAAATCTCATCTGCAATATAGGAATACATCTCAGTCACTCTAGAGTTCCCTGCGGACGCACCTGTGAGACGGAGCGTCTTAACAATACTCACTCCAGATGATGAAAGAAGATGAAAGGTTGACATAACCTGCACAACAAGATAATTTTTGTACACTTGACCCATGATTGGAGCATAGAGCTGGGCTCGATCTAGCCACTTTTTTCCGATATCTGTCATCGTATATCCATGAAATATGAGAGCACTTGCGAGCAACATGATACTAATCAAAAATATATGATGGCGGAGAAAATTGCTCACCCAGATAAGTGAACGAGTTGAGAACGAAACCTCTGTAGTCATCTCAGCAATGATGGGCATAATCTGAGGTACCACATAGGTCATAACTACCGTAAGGGCAAGAACGAGAAAAAACATAATCACAAATGGATATGTGAGTGCTCCGATCACTTTGCTTCTGAGTTCTTCTTGCATCCGCAATTCTGATGCTATTGCCTGGAATGCATCCTTGAGCATACCTGTCTGTTCTCCACTCTCAATGATGGCGATTTCTTTTTCATTATAAAAATTCGGAAATTTTCGCATAGCAATATTGAGTGCATCACCACTCTCTATAAAAAATATAGTATTCTCGATCGTATCACGGAGGAATCCAGCGTTTGTACGAGACAAGAGTCATTTGAGTGCTCACAAGAGAGTGATGCCACCTTCGAGAAGATTGGCAGTCGATTCATAAAAAAGAATCTTATCCTTGAGGGAAATCGATGGAGTAATAAATGGGAGCATACTTTTTATATTTTATTCATAGTAATAGACACCGAGCATAATAGATAGAGATACTCCACTAGTCCCTGGATTCAGACTCACAGTATCAAGAGGAAGTGTTATATTGTCTATCGTAAAAGCAAACTGAGAGTCAGTTGTCAGATAAGTCAGATAACTAACAATCTGATCGGGAGTATCTGCTGAGAGTGAGAGAGATACGGTTGCAAGTGAAAGTCCACTTGGAAGTTTTTTCCCATTATCAATAGAAATTGATCCAATATTGATCGATGCCGGACTGAGTGATGACTCTTTCGTATAATGATTTAGCATTACGGCCTCCATAATATCACTTGTATCCAAAGTATGATTATATTTTTTTACCTTTTGAGTGATATCTGTAGAACCACTCGATGCAAAGAGGGCCTGCATTTTCTTTAGCTCATCAATTTTTACCTGTTTCTCTGATTTTATTTTCTCGAGTCATGCTATTTCTATAGTTGCATCGACATGACTCATATATAGTGGATAGAGTACTAGAGTCACGAGAAATAGAGTTATACCGATGATAATCGGTGCATAGACCCTATTTTTTTTGATAGTATTATTTGGTAACATTGGTAATCGGGTTAATAGGTAAAATACGGAATGATACTGCTGTAGTACGCTCGTCACTAGATCCTCGGAGGGAGTAAATCGGAACAAGTGAGAGTCCAGTACCCTGAGTGTTGGTTCGCATCATTGCTATAATCGTCTCGACAGGATCGCTACCATTGGAGTCTCGGGTAGCGATGAGGGTGGATGCTATCGTATCATCCTTGACAGAGAATCCCTGGAGCCTGACTCAAGCCTGTCATGCGGCTAGACGAAATGCTCTTACCAGAGCCTTGAGATCGATGGGAGGTCGTATTGTCGCATGACAGGCTTGAGTCAGGCTCCAGGGATTCTCTGTCAAGGATGATACGATAGCATCCACCCTCATCGCTAC
>JAYWCE010000066.1:0-13514 GCA_043780775.1 Candidatus Altimarinota bacterium
GATCAGTGGAGCTATGCGTTCATCATATATGCTCGGACTCCGTTCTCCCATAAGGCTGCCTGTTTTCTATGACGACTCGAGCCTCCTCAGATTCGTCAGCCGTATGACTCCTCTCTCAGATCGTCAATATGCTCCGACGGATCTCGTATCGATATCTGGTGCTGTCATCAACCAGGCCGGTCGCAATAGTCAACTCCGCCTGGAGGCTCGTGATGCTCTGTGGAATATGGCTATAGGATTCGAGTCTCAGTTCGGCGTACCGCTCACCGTCATCAGTGGATACCGGAGTGCCACATATCAGCAGCGACTCTGGGACCTCGGGAGATGTAGCGACTCACTCTGTGCTCCGCCTGGCTATAGCGAGCATCAGCTCGGACTCGCGGTCGATCTCTTCGACGTCAGTAGTGATAGAGAATTCAAAACGAATCCCACCTACCGCAAATATGTGAAGTGGCTCCAGATTCATGCCCATCTCTATGGTTGGACACAGAGCTACCAGAAGTGAGTCGAACTCGACGAGTACCAAGCCGAGCCGTGGCACTATCGATATCTCGGAGCACCCCTTGCCACTCGTCTCTATACTCTCGGCTGGACCTATACGGAGTTCGTGAGATTTCAGGAGGCGATAGCACGACGATAAAAAACACAGCTCATTGGGGGGGGGGCTGTGTTTTTTATCGTCTATATGATTATGGATTTCTCAAAAACAAGAAGTTCAAGGCAGAAAAATTCGTAGTTTTTCAGAGATCTTTCTACTGCACTACTCGCTGTACCTGATAGGTACCGAGGTATTGTGAGAGGAGTGGTGGAGGTGATATGAGTGCACGGTTGGAGTAGGTGAGGATCGTTCCAGTCGTGAGGATATCATAGGCTCCTGTCGCTCTCGCATAGAGCCGAGAGGCGAAGAGTGGAGATGCGTTACCATAGAGAGTTCCCTCGATACGGAGGATCGCCTGAGTGGTAGTATTGCCTACATATGTGATATCACCGCCAGTGGTTGATCCAACATCTTTCACTGCTACATACACACCTGCTAGATTGGTCACAGCTCCAACATTTAGAATACCAGTACCATTAAATACCTGAATATTACCGTTCTTCGCGATCCATGCCCAGCTCGGCGATGAGTCAGATGATCAGTATACAATGTTACAACGGATGATCAGATTGCCTGTGACGATCACTGTACGGACACCATTCATCGTGAATACTGTTGATCCTGCTGGACAAGCTATCGTGAGATCTCCTGTCACTGCGAGGATATTTTTGTTTCCATTTACTGCATACCGTTGTTCGAGTTCTGCTACTGTTAAGACAGTTCCTCCAGTCTTCCCGACGAGTGTTGGGAGAGCAACTCTAGTGGTTGTATTCGTATTATTTGAGTTCGTTGTCGATGTGTATCAGATCGTAGTTCCGAGGAAGTCTGAGAACACATCACGAGTATTGATAAACGATTCGATTGCTCGATTCGATGCGGAGCCAATAGATGAGACTACTGCACTAGAAACACGGACAGCCAGCTTGACGAGATCTACACCAGTATCCGTGAAGAGTCCTATAGTACTATTATTCCCTGTAGTCATACCGAAGAATGCACTATTGAGAGTAGGTCATACCGTTGTAGCTGCGAGTCCTGGTCTATATGGAGTTGCTCATTTGAAGAGAGTAATATTGTTTGGGCTATTCGCTACCATTCGCTCATAGGTTCCGTCTCATTTTCGAGACTGGAAATCTCCTTGCCCGATGACTACATACCGTATACCATCGATACGTGTCCAGATCATTGAGTCTGGAGCGCCAGCACCGAATGTTGTACATATTTCTTGAGAATTGAGAGCAGATCCTTCTGATTTGAGACAGATTTTTTTGTTTGCTTCGATAATGAGTGGAATACGGAACTGGGTCTTGATACCAAATCCTACACTATCAGCAAGAGTAAATGCCTTTGTACCAACTCAGAGAACCATACGATTATCTGAGAATGCTACCTTCCCTGGAGTACCATCGAGCCAAGTATACCCGAGACGCTGAGTCCCGGCAAGTACTGGGATCGTCATCCAGAGATCGGTGATCGAATTGGCTCCTGGAGTAGTATCGAGTTTGACTTTACATGCATCTACTGTTCCTGGTTGCCCACACCATGGTGCACCGACGACATCACACTCTTCGCCAGGACTCGATCCGAGTACACCATCTCCACATCTACCTCCTGGATTCCCTAATCCACCTGGAGTTGGTCCACCTGGACCACTACATACGAGAGTTTTTGCTGCACATCGTGCTTGTCCAGGAGCATCAGAGCTATCACAGTTACCTACTCAGAGCTCCGCCTCACACGCTATGAGAGAGTTATAGATGGCACATGATTTGACACTATTGATACACTTGGGTCATACATGTGATGATCCGCCTCCGCCACCACAATTCACTGTACATATAGGCGGAGGAACCACGATACATGCTGGATCTTTCTGAGGATTATTCGTTGGAGTACATTGATTCGGTGGTGGAGGTGGTGGAGGGTTGAGGTTTCCACAGATCACTTCCCCATTTGGTCCTGTAGGATTACCGACCATATTATCCGCACAGACATATACTACATTCTGCATATTGATATTGACTGGAGCAGTCGATGCGAGGATGACAGGTACAGTGAATGTATATTTTCGTACTATTTTACCAGTTACTGGATCATAGAATTCTGGCACTACAGCACCACTGTGTATACATATCAAAGTTGGTCGACTTGTTCATGGGTATATTCATTTCTCACAATTCCACTCAGAGGTTACATCGGAACATCCAGATGCAGTAGAACATCACACGAGACCATCTTGAATTTTTATACTACCATTAAAGGTAACATACTCTGGTAGAGTATCTTTTACTACTACGTTGTCAACGAATGTGCTAGACTGATTGGATGCAACTGTAAGAGTATAGTAGTAGTTGAACGCCTCACCACGAGCAATAGAGATAGGAGCTGATTGTGTATCTCCACTTGCGGAGATTTCTTTTGCATATTTTTTGATAGAGAGATCTGGTCCTGATCCAGTGGTTACGATACATGCGGGATCTTTCTGAGGATTATTCGTTGGAGTACATTGATTCGGTGGTGGAGGTGGTGGAGGGTTGAGGTTTCCACAGATCACTTCCCCTTTTGGTCCTGTCGGATTACCGACCATATTATCCGCACAGACATATACGACATTCTGCATATTGACAGCTACTGGAGCATTTGCTGCGAGGACGACTGGCACGGTGAATGTATAGAGTCCAGAGTTCGCTGGGAGTGGAGTTGCCTTGATACATACGAGGGTGATACGAGCGATCGTCTCTCCAGTGAATACCTGAGAACCTTGAGTACATGCCCAGTCAGCTGTGACATCTGCACCAGCTGGATTGCGGATGGTGACCTGACCTGAGAATGTGAGATATGCTGGGAGAGTGTCTTTCACGACCACATAGGTCGCAGCTATTGATCCAGTATTCTGGAGCTGGTAATAGTAGTTGAAGTATTCACCTCGAGCTACAGCAATAGGAGCAGTCTGAGTATCTCCACTTGCGGAGATTTCTTTTGCATATTTTTTGATAGAGATATCTGGTGCTGGTTTTCTGACCTTCACAGTAGTCTGACAGGTTGGGCTCGTGATCGAATTATTGACGGTACATACTGGGTAAAATGTCCCTACCGTAGCATAATTACAAGTTCCTGTCTTTCCGTTGATAGTCTGCCCATTACCACAGGCGATCGATACACTCGTCTCGTTCGTTGTATCACATGACACATCTACATCGAGTGGAACATCTCCTGATGCTGGATATACCCTGATCTTGTCACATGTTGGCTGTTGCACAATAGGCTGACAAGTCACTGCATCGCAAGTATATGGAGACTGTCCTGGAGCAGCTGGATCACAGGTCTCGTATCATGGATCAACAACACCATCACCACACCAAGTCACATAGTATGGTTGACACTCTACATGCTGGATATCATCAGATGCATCAGGGAAGTTATTAGAATAGTCATAGTCTATCTGGTAGCCGATAGTAAAGTCATTCCCAGTACGAACAACAGGGTGATTCAGTACTGCCCAATCACTGTTAAATGTCGATAATATTTCCATACTTGAACTAGCTGGAACTGTGTATCAACTCTGTATCAATTGATTAGTCCAACTTACATTATTTCCATCAGGCCAAGCCTGACCAGGACGAATGTATTTGCTATCTTTATATCGTACAGCATACTTATTCATAAATGCTGGAACTGTGGCAGGATTATTCCATGTATCATAAAATCTATACTGATACTGGTAGCGAATTGCTACAGGAGTGAAATTTTGATCACAATTCCACGTTGTACCATCATCAAATGTCATATTCTGAGTGTATCCAAATGATGGAATAGCCAGTAATACAATGGCCAAGAAAATAAATTTTTTCATAGAGAAGAATAGAAAATAGAAAATTATCGACCCCCAGAGCTCGGACTCGGACTCACTATGGTGCCAGTACTCATATGCACAATGAGAGTTCCAGATGAAATATGAGATGATTCCCGACTAGTGTTAGTTGGACTACCTATATCACCTGAACATGCGGACAATAATCATGATGTTATCATCAATAATGTGAGAGTATATATTTTCATATTCTGAAATTAGGGTGTTACGATTTTGATGATACAGCTATTTTCTTACGCCAGTAGAAGGAGTTATAGTCGGTTGAACTACTGGTTTTATCGGGGGATACGGAATTGGCATTCATGGACTTACTCATGGGGTAGACGTTCCTGGAGGTGGATTTGGAGCTGGTGTTCCTGGGGCTGGATTTGGGGTAGGCTGATTTGGTTGGTCAGGTGGTGTATCACTTTCTTTCTTTTTCATATTCCCTCCAGTGGCACTAACACTCATCTCAGCAGCTCGAGTGGCTCCACTGAGTATTGTATCAGTTGAAATATTGAGTGAGCCACTTGATGCGGATAGAGTTCTGACTTCAGTTTCTACCCATTTTACCTCATTAGGGAGAGATATCATAAATACGGCATTGAAACAGGTGCGAACACCCGATATAGCAGAACGGGCAAATTTGAGGTCTGATTTCACTGCAGTATATTCTGTGTCTTTCACCGTTACTATTCCTGTTTCCAGCAATGTCATATAGTCAGGCTTTGTGAATCACTTTTTCTCGAGACTAGCAGGTAATTCGAGTTTATTTATGAGTGCCTTGCGTATACTTTCATTCTCGTATGGTGTAGGTTCTCATGCGATACCTGCTCATGGTGGCAATACTGCCATACCGTTTTGGCTATATTTGGCATATGCTGACTCGGCATACATATTACTTGAAATAGTTGTCGTATTAACTTGAGTCTTATCATCCCCAAAATATCTCATCAGTGTTTTGAAACTATCCTCAATCATCCCAGTTGCTCCATATTCAGCGTTTATGGCAGCTAGTTCAGCAGTCATGAGTCCTGGAGTATCGAGATACTTATTTACCTCTCACCATGTAGTTGGATTTTTACTATTATCAATTCGCATGCCGAGTTCACGAGATCTGATACTACCAGATGTGAGTGCAAGAATAGTTCCGAGAAATTGGCGAAGGAATGCAGGATTATTGGAGATATTTTTATCAGTGATACTAATCGCTGGTTTCAATAACTTCGAAAGTGCCAGATCAGTTCGCATCGCCCCTACAGCCTCCTGCATTTGTTTTAGTGTGACAGTATACTGACCATCTTTTCCTATATTATTAGCGGACTCTAGGATAGGCCATCGTTGACGAAACGGTAGTGTATCTCATGCGAATTTATCTGGAAGTGATCCCAGCTCTACGAGTTTTTTTAGTACTGCTTCTTCATCTACTGAGAGCTTATTGGATTCGAGAAGTTCATATTTTAGTCTCGTAATTGTCTCTGTCTTGGATTCTGCTGGTACGGCCATGAGCATGAGATGGCTTGTCTCAGAGCCTGTACTATCGCGAGTTACTTGCACAATTGTCGTGATGCGCTCATTTGGATTTTTTGGTGTATATATATTTGTCTTAGGATCTAGTACAATCTTAGTTGCATCACCCATGACGGTAGTATCAGCAACTCGAGATTTTGATACATCCACTCCACGACCATCAGTCGTGATCTGGACTCCAAGTTTAGTGAGTTTTTCTCTTGATGCTGGATCTTCTGGAGCTGCTGCGATTGCCTCTGGGATGAGTACGACCTCTGCCTTCTGACGAGCGATCTTCTCAGTCTGCCCTACATCTACACGGTATCCTGCCTGGATATTTTGTCCAATGAGACGAGCGAACGGCATAATGACACCAGGGCCTGCCAGTACACCGAAACCAACACCAGCAAGATGGAACCCTTGCTTGAGTTGATAGTTTCTCACTTCCTGATAGCGAGCAAAATTCTCTATAAAATTCTGGACTGCAACGACTTTTTCTGTTGGAGAGAGATTATTTCAAGTAAGTTGATTCTCAATATATGCGACTGCCTGTTTGATGTCCTGTGCCCCATACTGATCTTCTCAGGCAAGGGTATTGATAACATCTGCCTTGCCAGATATACTTGTGACATTAATATTTCACTTATCATCAGTTTTGAAGAGTCATTTGAGGAATGTCTTCATATTCGCATCTGAGCTCGTGAGAGCCGAGATGACATCATTCCATCGATAAGCGAGCTCTGCACTGCCAACTGGTACAAACCCAAGAAGTGAAGTTCCAATCCCTAGATTAGCCTCAATTGTCTGACTCCCTTTTGCCACAGTGATTTTCCCATTGTCTACCATGATAAATTTGAGTCCTGCATCTGCACCAGCTCATGCGAATACTCCACCTTTAGTATCTGCACCGACTGAGGCACCCATACCAAAGTGAGCTTGTACATTTTTGGCAACTTGTGCTTCCCACTTACGTCCAAGAGAGATAAGAGTAAATGCTGTTGGATTTTCTGCATCGACTTTTACATTTTTAGCAAATTCTTCCATAGAGACACCAGTACCTATAAGTATTCCAGCAGTGTCAACAGTTTTGAGGATTGAGGTGGTTGCTGTATCTAGCACGTCTGGGGGGAGTTCCTTATTTTGTTGGGAGAGAGCTTTTTTTACCACATCGAATCGTGCCTCATTTTCTACTGCTAGGGTCTTTGTTTGTTCTGTGATATTCTTTTTTGCTACCGTATCAGCAAGTGATGGATCACGTATAGCATCAGGATTGCCACCTGCGAGAGCAACACGGAGATAGAGGGCTCTACGAGCTCATTCAATCTCTGCTGGAGTTGTTGGTGCAGCTAAATTAAGTGCATTCCAGATATCTGCTGGAGAGTTAAAAGTATCCTGAAGTATTTTTGCTGTGGAGAGTTCTGTAAGCTGCTTTTTACTCATGTCTTCTCGACCGAGAATTCCCATGAATCCCATACGAGCAATATGATTGGTCTGTGAGAGGATCCCATCAGACGAACCGTCAGTACCTCCACCACTATCCGCAAGGAAGTTTGCAACTGAGGCAATATTATCTTTCCATTCTGTGTATTTTGCAACCTGTGGAACCTGGTACTTTTTAGCATCGAGAGCTTCTGTGCCAACGATAACTTTTTCATACTTTGACCAGTCTTTTGAGATCTCACGTAGTGCTGATACAACCTTGTGACCATACTCCATATTTCCTACTGTACCACCGAATCTGAGGTATCCAGCCTTCTGGAGGTCAGTAAGGAGTGTATTATCAGAAGATTCATCACGACCTGCATCCCATCATGCTTTATCGAATTTAACCATAAGATCAGCTATGGCATCTTTATGAGTTTTGTCTCATGTTTTAGCAGTACTTATCATCGTCAGTACTCCAGACCAGCTGACATTTTGCTCGGCAAAATATTTCTCACGAGAGAGATTTCCAGTTTGGTTCTTTGTGACTTTTTTTACGAGAGCTGTTCCTGTTGCAAGTTTAGCATCTGCCAATTTTGCTGCCTCCACAGTTGCTGTATTGGGACTACTCGCAAGAGTCTGTGATGTAGTTCTAGTTATCTCTAGTGCCACCTTCTGTGCCTCTTGTATAGCAATGATAATAACGTCATGCTTTTCTCTGTCCGCTGGAGCACTTACTAACTTAGAAGTCTCCATAAAATTAGCGAGAGCTTGTGTTACTGCTCTTGGATCAGCTTTGATTGCTTCACTTATAGTAGCAGCTCGTTTCTGTTCATTAGCTTCATTTAGGAGTAGATCTATCAGGGAAGTAGTTTTTGCTACCTCAGTAGAATTATTAGCAGTAATATTCCACTTCATCCCACTTTTCCCTACTGCGACGATATCCCGGATATTGATTGTAAACATATATGTATAGTTAAAAAAATAGATTTACCTACTCACTCTAGCATATCTGAAATAAAAAAGCAAATATATGATGCCTTAATGGAGGTCAGTACTGGATATTGATTGACACCAGTATTCACGACGTATGATGATCTATTTTTATGATTTATTCGAGTTATAGTATGAGTTATATATATATTGTCAAGCAAGTCTTCGCAAGAAAAATCTCACTGCATATATGCAGTGAGATAAGAAATATTGATTAGTCAATATAGATATATCCATCGATAGCAGGATGATCGATCGGCACCTTGCGAATGGTGACCTCATAGAGGCCTCGATAGTTCATATCCTTGATGATGATATTGCCTCACTCGATACCTGCCACGATCCCCACATGACCATAGTAGCGATTGTACCCTGATCCAGAGAACTGCACGATTGCACCGACCACTGGAGTTTGCCCTGTCTTGGCACCATCTGCCTTAGCATTTCTCATCCAGTCCTTGGCATTTCCTCGCCATGTCACCGACTTGTTCTGAGCGACATACCAGGTACAGTTACCTCCGACGAATCCTCTCGATTTCCCAGTGAATTTGACAGCATAGCGATCTTTGAGTCCCGTTTTTGATGAGATAGTTACTGGGGTAGCCTTGGGTACTATCTGAGCATTGCTCGTATCTCGAGTCTGTGTTGCTCATTTCGAGAGGGCAACCTTGGATGGTGTTTTTTCTATTTTTTCGACTACTGCCACACTCCGCTTCATAGCTCATGGGATCATGAGATCCATACCGATACGGATACTCGCGGCGTCTCGGAGCATATTCACCGATACGATATCTGCACTATCTACACTATATTTCGCAGAGATTCCTGAGATCGTATCACCATTCACGACGGTATGGACGACTCCCGAGACAGGAGGTATCTTGAGGATCTGTCCGATCTTGAGCTCATCAGTACTCTCGAGATCATTTGCCCAGAGGATCGCATCAGTACTCACTCCGTATTTGTCTGATATACTACGGACACTCTCGAGTTTTTTGACGGTATGCTTTTTGATGCTATTTGCTATATTCGAGATCTCTGTAGGTACTACGGATGGAGCATGACTCTCTCCTGATGATCCCCCTCCGACACGGATGAGTCCTGTATCTGATATATATCCATCATCAACTACCTCACCGAGATCACTATATGCCGTGATGATCGTCGACTCATCATAGTCTCAGGCACGGACACTCCCTCCCGATCCGAGAAGCGAGAGGGATGGGTATATCGGGAATATGATGACGAGTGCGATCGTGAACCACTTGAATTTGCGAAATGTATCCGATATCGATGGCATATCGATATTGGCTCTTTCTGCTCGTCTATGACGAGCCTGATGATTTGGACGTATGGGCAATCTAGTATTTTAGGGATAAATATGTCTCTAAGGAGACATCTCTACTTTCTATATTCTATATTCACCGAAGAACCTATGCAATAGCAGTCACCGTGAGGCGAGTCTGGTATGCACGGAATCCCTGAGTTCGCATGTAGCGTTTTTTTGATTTGATTTTAAATACTCGGATTTTGTCAGCCTTGAGGTGTTCAACGACTTGGAATGAGATCTGAGATCCCTCTACTGTTGGTGTACCAACCTTGACCGTCTTACCATCTGCACTCGCGATGAGGAGAGCTGGACACGTCATAGTACTACCGACATCAGCCACTTGACGATCGACAACGAATGTCATATCTTGTTCTACTGTATATTGTTTACCACCGATTTCTACTACTGCTATCATAAAATGGGAAAATTAGGCTCATACGAGGGATTCACCGTGGCGAATACTTGTGCACCTCATAACGAAGCAAGATAAATAAGTCTGGATCATATCCAGAAACAATCATCTCAGGTAGAGAACTGTTTCCATGACATGAAGTCGGTATTCTATAGATTTTTGGAGGGAAGTCGAGTAAAAGAGCTTGACGAATGAGGGAGGGATTCGAAATCCAGTGGGATTCTAGTGATTATCTATGGTTGGGGATGAGGGATTCGAACCCCCGAATGGCGGAGTCAAAGTCCGCTGCCTTACCGCTTGGCGAATCCCCAGCATTGGGATCCGCTGGATTATAGTGAAAAGATGGGAAAGTCAAAACTTTTTATTTCTTATTACCGAATTACCTATTATTGTCAATAATATGAGCTTCATCTATTCGAAATATTTGACTTCATCTCTCAATTCTATATATTGACTTTTATATTAAATATATTTTTATGAATAAATTTCGTACCACTGTAGCCGGGGCCTTTATGCTATGTACACTAGCCTGATGTGATACAAGAGATCCAATTGAACTAAAAAAAGAAAGCATTATTCGAAGTATGAATGAGATACTAAAAAAAGAAGAAATAGTGATCCCACACGGAAGCAAGTGCACCATTTTGGTTTTATGAGATAAAATTAATAATCAACTGAGTGTAGCGCTCACATGCACTGACGGAACCCTTATCACTCGCACATACCCAAGATCTCCTATTGAACAATACACTACAATTATAGATAATCTATCACCTAATAGTGTCTGAAATCTATCTACTGAGGGAAGTTGTCTAAGAATGAAAAGTGAAGATCCAAATGGGAATGAAAGATATATCACTAGTTTTGGTTGTAGTCTAAATACATAAAAATCCCTCTTCCTTTTTTCTCTATCTTCCATATACTCGTATGGAAGATTTTTTGTTTTCTTTTTACCCTCATATCGTCTATGCCCGCACACAAGATCACTGTCGAACTCCTCCAGGACCTCGCCCATGTCGGCCGCAAATGAGCCATCATCGAGGTCTCAGCACCTCAGGCCCGCAACTCGCTCATCCCACGAGGGATCGCCCGAGAGATCACACCAGATCGCCTGGTAAAGATAGAATCCGACAAAAAGAAATCCCAAGACCAAGCAAGACTCAGGCTCGAACAAGCATTCGAAATACAGAAACAACTCGAGGGACAAGAGCTCGCATTCGTACTCAAGTGAAAAGGAAAAAAGGTCTTCGGAGGACTCGATGAACATACCGTCGGGGCTCGCATCAGTGAAAAATTCGACATCAAATTCGAAAAAAAAGATATCAAGCTCCCGAATGGCGTACATATCAAGACGGCTGGTCGCCATCTCATCTACCTCCATATCACGAGAGACACCCTTGCAAAGGTATTCATTGAAGTGAGCATCCATGAATAGTATACTCAGCATCGATTATGGAACTCGCAAGTCTGGGCTCGCCTACTCGGTCGAGGGGTTTTGTTTTGGCTGGAGGACAGTTCTCACGAGCGATCTCCTAGCCATATTACCAAAATGGGCACAAGAGCGAAAGGCTGAACTGATCGTCATCGGGATGCCCTACAATATCGATGGAACGATGTCAAAACACGGGAGACGAGTCGGAGAGTTCGTGAAAAAACTCGAGACCCTAGTCCAAATACCAATAACACTGCACGACGAGCGGCTCACGACGAGTGAGGCGATGCTCGCATTCGATGAATATGGCGTCAATGGTGATATCGATGCTGAGGCTGCGAGACTCATCCTTGTTGATTTTTTGCATCAAAAATAGAATTGAATTCTATTCTCGCAAACATTTGCAATTATTCAGTTTCTGTATATATTGCCGTTCTATTTTTCCAGTTGATGACAAAAAATAAACACTAACCTAATAATCTCATATGTCAGAATCTCGTGTTACAGAACCTCGAAAACGATTTGTCGAACTCCTCTCTCAGAGTAGTCGTATCACTTTCTCAGATCTGAGAAAAGATCTCGTAGGCAAAAAATGACAACCAGGAATGAATCTCGCAACACTCTATCGTATTGTTGATACATTCAAGACTCAGGGCCTCATCCATGAGACGACGATCGCTGGAGAACGACTCATATTCGCTTGTCAGTGTGCCGATGGACGCGTCGATGATGCTATCACGATCAGCTTCTGTGAGAACTGTGGAGCTATATATGATACTCACACTCGTCTCTCGGGACAGCTCACTATCTCGAATATGTACCAACAGACCAAATCATGTAACGCCTGTGTAATCCGCTAGATCGAGAAGAGATATGCTCAAATATGTATAATATCTATTCACTATGTTTCTCCCTCTTCTTATTCTGACGATTATCTCTGCGAGTGGACTCTTCTTATTTATTTTTAGCAAAATAAATCGGACGATCCTGGGTCTCCTCATAGGACTCGGTGCTGGATCGATGCTCGCTGTCTCTCTCGTACACATATTCCCTGAGGCACTCGAGCAGACAGAGTATGCTGTATATGCATTTATGGCTGGATTCCTGATGATCTATCTCATCGAGGAGATACTCACATCACATGCTCATGATCACGGACATGGAGATCATACCCATGAAGATCCACACGAACACTATGATCATGTGGCGATCGTATCATGGATTGCGATATTTGTACATACACTCTTCGATGGACTCGGGATACGGGCTGGATTCGGTATATCGAGTGAGATCGGATACACCGTCCTCGCAGGAGTCGCTATCCATCAGATCCCCGTCTCACTCTCTCTTGCTGCGATTTTTCGCGAGAGCAAATTCCAGAGGCATATTCAGATCATTTTTGTCTGCCTATTTGCCCTCGCCGCTCCTATCGGTTTCGGTATATCCAATGTTATCTTATCGAATGTATCTGAGATATTCACAGGCCTCGCTACAGCATTTGCTGGAGGATCCCTTCTCTATGTTGCAACTGCTGACCTCCTCCCAGTGATCCACTCACAAACGAGCCAGAAATATGCAACTGTTGCTCTGTTCATACTCGGTGCCATAGCGATGAGTGCGGTTCGTTTTTTCGAATAGATAAAACATAAAAATATCACCAAAAAAATTCGCTTTCAAGCGAATTTTTTATATACTTTTCTTATTAACTGACCAACCAATACTCTCTATGTCTCAAATC
Organism: Candidatus Altimarinota bacterium; assembly: GCA_043780775.1. Lineage (GTDB taxonomy): Bacteria > Patescibacteriota > Gracilibacteria > BD1-5 > UBA2023 > JABFSX01. The sequence goes on from JAYWCE010000066.1 coordinate 13,285, forward strand.
TCTCGACAAGAATTCACCGACAAGGTCCAGGACTATATCAAGCGTATCAATCAGATCGCCGAAGAACAAGGCTACAGTGTGATGATGGCCTACTATATCGAAGGGAGTGACGATATCCCTGATGACTTCATCATCGATTGGAGAAATATGAATCTCTATGACAATATCTATGCTCTCTCACGGTGGAATCAAGATATCATGAACAACTTCGATGAGGATGCTGATGATGA
>JAYWCE010000067.1:0-13289 GCA_043780775.1 Candidatus Altimarinota bacterium
CACCCGAGATGAGGAAGTCTATCTGAGAACTCGTTGGGAAGAGGTTAAAGTAAGCGTTTAATTTTGTTATGATGTATGGGAATACCGCGATGAGAGCAAGGAATCCTCCACCCCACAGATTGAGACGATCAGAGACATGCTGGAGATAGGTCGCCGTCTCCTTGCCTGGACGGACTCCAGGGATATATCCACCTCGCTTCTGGATGTTTTCAGCGACATCTGTCGTATTGAATGTGATCGATACATAGAAGAATGCAAAACCGATAACGAGAGCAAAATACGCTGCAATATAGAACCAACTCGGATTCTGCATAGACAAGTTAGCTGAGAGCCACTCACCGATCGCTCCACTCGTACCTCCTCTCTTGGCGAGAATCTGTCCGATGAGTGATGGGAATGTGATGATGGCGATGGCAAAGATGATCGGTACCATCCCTGCCTGATTGACTCGGATCGGGAAATACGACCTCTCATCTCGTCCTGTACGAGTATAGATGAGTGGCACCTTGCGATACCCCTCTGTGAACCGGATAATTATATAGATCACAAGGACGGTAAGGATAGTCATGAAAAAGAAGAGTCGATAGTTCTCAGTAGATACATAGTTGAGGATATGTTGTGGAACTCCAGCGAGTACACCCGCAAAGATAATGATCGATGTACCATTTCCGATACCTCGCTCTGTGATGAGATCACCGAGCCAGAGGAGGATCATCGTACCAGCTGTGACATAGGCCATAGCAGGAAATACCACACCCCAGAAGTTGGTAGTATCGATGATCGGAGCACCCGTACCAGTCCCGACAATCGTATTGAGGAGGAGGATCATACCGTAGCTCTGAGCGAGTGCGAGAGGAACAGTGAGGTAGCGGGTATAGTTGTTAAGCTTCTTTTGTCCTTGCTCGCCCTCTTTTTTGAGACTATCGAGAGAAGGGATGATGACAGCGAGGAGCTGGATGATGATCGTTGCATTGATATATGGTGCGAGACCCATGAGGATGATCGAGAAGTGCTCGAGTCCACCACCCATGATAGATCCGAAGAACGCAAGCTGAGTATTGGCCCTGAGTTGTTCAGAGAATGCAGAGAGGAGTGCGACATTGATTCCTGGAACTGGGATCGCAGAGAGGAGCTTGTACACAGCGATCATGAGGATCGTGAATATGATCTTCTGACGGATATGCTCTATTGCCCAGACTTTTTGGAGATTGGCTATCATTGTGAGAGAGATTAGTACCCTCAAGGGGTATATATAAATTTAGAATTTAGATCTTAGAGTCTGGAACTATTACTTATTACTAAGTTCTGAGTTCTGCTTTCTAAGTTCTATATATTGTGAAAAACAAGTGCATTCTAGTGGAAATGAGGGAAAATGCAAAGGAAAAATAGGAAATGGGAAATCGGGTCAGCAAATTCAGGACTGAAAATATGAAATATCCCTTGTCAATATGACTTTCTCACTTGAATTTGAGAAAATAGGGCATATCTGTTATGATTGGAGATATATTTCTTTTATACTTCCTTTATGGATCAGATACTTTTTTGGAATTTTATCTTGGCGATTGCTCTCGGAGCCCTCATCGGGACAGAACGCGAGATGCCACGCAGTGGGACTACACCTGGTGGAGCCTCAGGATTCGGTGGGATCAGATCCTATGCTCTCCTCTCTCTTCTCTGAGCTCTTACCACTTGGATGGATATCACTATGGGAACGGATATCTGGAAGATTGGTGGTCTCGCTATATCAGCTATATTCGTCGTGATCGCCTATACCTATTCATCATTCGCGAAGGACCTCATGGGCGTGACGAGTGAGTATGCAGCCCTCCTCACCTATCTCATCGGTGTCATCACACTGAGTGGACATCGGACGATCGCCGTCATACTCGCGATCCTCATCCTCGTGATCCTCTCGTCGAAAGAGTATATCAGGAAACTGAGAGAACGATTCTCTCGCACTGAGCTCGGTGATGCACTGAAGTTCGCCGTGATATCACTTGTCGCTCTCCCACTCCTCCCGAATCAGCGATTCTCGATTCTGGAGATTCTGCAATTTTTCACAGGAGGAGATATTTCATTCTCGCATGAGATTCTATCGATGCATTTTTTTAACCCGTTTGGTATCTGGCTCTTCGTCGTGATCATGGCTGGTGTCGAATATATCGGATATATCCTGTCAAAAGTACTCGGTAATCGGGGTGGTGTCGTCGTCTCTGGTGCAATCGGAGGTATGATCTCATCGACTGCAACGACAGCGGCAATGACCAACAAATCCAAACAATATCCACAAAATCGCAACGCCTACATCGCCGCGACTCTCATAGCCTCAACTATCATGTGTATTCGCGTGATTGCGATCTCAGGATTCTATAGTCGTGAGATCCTCGGGGTAGTGACGATCCCAGCACTCTGTATGCTCGTGGGACTCCTCGGTACAGCATATTATTTTTATCGGCAGACGCCTATGATACGAGTCGTGAAAAAAGATGAACCAGCACCGTCAGAAAATACAGAATACGAGAGTCCGTTTCGCCTCGTTCCTGCTATGCAGTTTGCCCTCGTCATCGTCGTGGTGAAGTTCATCTCTGGGCTCGGACTCATCTACAGGGATATATTGGATCCAAGGATATTCAACTATGCACTCGGAGCTATATCAGGTCTCGCTGATGTGGACGCGATCACACAGGATATGGCATCCAAAGCTGGAGAAGGGAGTATCGCCCTCACGATCGCCGCATCGACGATCCTCATCGCCGCCATGTCGAACAATATAGTCAAGGCATCTATCGCATATCGTTGGGGAGAGAGACTCTTCGGACGAGGAGTGGTCATCGGATTCGGACTCTCTATCCTATTCGGCCTCACAGCGATCATCGTGCTCAACCTTGTACAGATCACGGCTGCACTCGGGATGTAGTATATATAGGGAGTATTTCTGTTTCTATTTCTATGGATCTGATGTTTCAAATTGCTTCTTCCTTATGTGAATTTTATATATCTGTCGATGAAATTTTTGTAGAAATTCGGAACTGTTTGAGTAAGGAACGAAGCGAGTTTTTCGAATTTCCAAAAATGAGTCGAATACAGATATGAAAATGACACATGGAAGACTCAGAAGATTTTTATTACTTTTTATCCAAAAAGTAATGGGATGGACTCTGGAAACCTGGATTGCTTCGTGTCTCGCAATGACCGGAACACAGGAAAACAAAAAAAGATTTGCCGAAAAATCAAAAATAAATATCATCATTTCGCGGTGATATTTTTATTATCGTTTAGTACTTTTCATCTATTAACCCATCATAACATGAGCAACTCACTCAACAAGGTACAACTCATCGGAAATCTCACGGCAGAGCCAGAGGTACGCGAAACACCAAACGGACAGAAGGTCGCAACATTCTCTGTCGCAACAAACAGAAAATGGAAAGATGCTTCAGGAATGCTCCAGGAAGAAGTCGAATATCACAACTGTGTCGCATGGCGAGGACTCGCGGATATCGCAGAACAATATATGCACAAATGAAAGAAGGTCTATGTAGAAGGATATCTCAAGACTCGGAGCTGGGATGATACTGCAGGAGTCAAGAGATACAAGACTGAGATCGTCTCTGACAATGTGATCCTCCTCTCTTCTCCAGGTGGAGCTACTGGCGGAGACTCATACTCTCAGACAGACGCTGCCCCTCAGGAGATGACAGCACCAAGAAAAAGTAAAGCAAAAGCCGAAGAATCAATCTCCATCGAAGATATTCCTTTTTAGAAGAATGGATCCGAAAATAAAACCTCCTCTCAAGTTAATTTGGGAGGAGGTTTTATTTTGTATGATCTGACAATCATATTTGTCTATGTTTTTTGGAGATCTATATCTAATCCAAGGTGTTGCAGTGTCATACGGAATGGGCTATCTACCAGATTATTTCCTGCAAATGCAGAATCCGAGAGTATGCTATATTTGCCTGAGTCTGACTCATAGTGGGTCTTTGGGAGATTCTTGTTTGTTTCTAGATGCATGATAAGGAGTTCATCTAGTATACCCTTTCTTTCTGTTTGATTTTTTGATTGGAAAGCCTCTTTCATTTTAGGAGTTGGATTATTTCCGATATCCAACCATCCTTCTTTGTGCAAATTTTTCATGATATCTTCTGGACTTTCTGGTCATGACACATATGCATAGGCACCACCTGCAGCAAGGAGTGCAACAGCTCATATTGCGAGTCTTCATTTTTTTGGTACTTTTGTTGCGAGAGTTGTCAGAGTTTTGGTCACGGCAGGATTGGCAATTGGAGTCTTAAAAAGAGCCTTCCCGTTTTGGAATCAACGAACTGCCGATCCAGCAGCATTGGTAATATCGATAATCCCTCGGAATGGTGCTTTTGCTATAGTCATAGCTCATCGTGAGACCGCTCAGTTATAGATCATGGAGCTTCCTATGGCAACTTGATTAGCTACACGGACCATTTCGAATACTGCCACTCATCCTATCACTCCAGTAAGTGCCATATCTCAAAATGGGGGCATTTTTCCTTCGCTAATTATTGATTTGATATCAACGCTCTTATCCATGAGCATGCTCACTGATCAATATGCTGGAACAAATACTGTTTTTGCTATATCCATCATACTACTATATACGCCATCTTTTTTATCTTTATTATCCATAGCGATAGATCCAATACTAAATACTATAGAAGTTGCAGGGATGAGCTCTGCAAGTCACTTGAGTCATCCAGGAATCACAGCCAAGAACGCTCGGAGTTTTGATATATCTTTTGCATCGTCAATATGGAGGATTACTGCATCGGCACTTCTGGCCATATTCATATTTTTGAGAGCTAGGAGAGGTGTTCAGAGAATATTTCTGATATTTCCAGCCAGGAACATGCTTTTTTGTTTTGCGAGGAGATCATCAGTTGTCTCCATGTAGTGACGAATTGATCATTCTGCACCTCCAATTCATTTGCTCCATGCTATTTTTGTAGCAGATCAGATATCACGAGTCACATCTGGACTTATGAGATATCACGCCATTTTTCTCTGGAATATTTCCTTATTTCAAACTACTGAATCAAGATCAGCGATCTTCATGCTTTGTTTTAATGATACATACTTTGCATCATCTTTGAGTAAATTCATCATTTTCGTAGGGTCCTCATTTCCCTTCATAGCGATATCCAGCATGAGATAATTATGCTGAAGTCATTTGAGTCTATCTGACAAAACTCCCATTGAGCCACCTTTTGGGCTCGTTCCACTCGAGAGAGTAGACTCTATTGTTCCAATATCTTTTGATAAACTATCGAAATTCCGAGAAAAACCGTTTCATAGCATATGAAATCCGTTTACTCATGTTGCTGTATCAGTCAACATCGCAATTCATCCTGCTGCTACTCCTGAAGTGACCATACCAATAGTTTTCCAAAGAAGACCATTGACTGCATAAAGCTGTACTCGAGCAAGATCCAATGCATGAGAATCACCTGATTTTGCTTTCTCAGAAAGCAGACCCGACCAATCCGTCATACTCATTTGCATATCAACAAATGGAAGCCCATCAAGTGATAGTTGTATTAGGTTTTTAGATGGTTCTACGATAGTATTGTAGATGATCTTATGTGTAGGGATAATTCCCGAGAGTGCAATATCAAAAAATGTTCCAGCGGGTAACTTTGCCATGAGATCCACATTTACATCAACTACATCTCACATACGAGTTGTGCCATCTTTCGTATATTGGGTTCTGATTTTTTCCAGAGTAGATATATCAAGATTTTTTCAGATGATACCCTTGATCTTTTCTAGTTGATTCGGGCTTAGGTCTACTCACTTTCAAAAATATTTTTCTCAAATCAGTTTCCCAAGAGATGTAGTCATATCAGAAACAATTTTTTCTTTATCAATTGGCTTCTGTATCAATTCTGCTCATTTTTTCAGAGCTTCTATACCCCTTTTTTTGGTGACATCTACTCAATTCTCTATTTTTTTCTGAGTACTATCCTCTTTTTTCTCTTCACTCTTCATACCAAAAAGTCCCTTCATACTCGCCCAGAGTTTATCTAGTCCGAGCATCGCCATAAGTGATGAGAAGAGCTCTCAGAGTCACTTCATCGCACTCGAAATTGTCCCAGAAACTGCATCGATCGCCTTTGAGAGTTTACCTATACCACCAGTTGCTCATTCGATATTACCTGCATTCACAATTTCTCCTACTGCTCACAATACCTCAGTTCCTCACTTTCACATATCAGACTTGATCTTATCTGTAGTTGTTTTGAGGCCGGTTGTGAGTACTTCTGGAGTGAGTATTTTCACTGTATCGAGTCCATCTTTTCAGAGTTCTTTGGCCTTGTCAGCCACCTCTGCAATTTGGATACGACTGAGTTCATCTCGGAGAGCTCTTGCCTTGTCTCGTGGATCGAGTCCTGCGAGTCTTATGACTTTTTTTACTGACTCTATAGGTGTATTTTGTGGGGTTTCTGGGAGTTGAGACATAGAGATAGATTATTTATTAGCATCTCGTACTTGGGTATATACAGCAGGAATCACACGATATCATTCCATGACAATGAATCATCGGACAAAGCCCATATATCGATATGCGAGAATCTGCCAGAGCATACCTCATATATTTTTTATACCATCTTCACTCATAGGATTCCAATCACGTTCTGTTCCATTTAGATTAAATGAAGCTTCTATTACTTCGGTTATTGCTGTCCCAATAGTAGCTCATTTCCAACTCACAGTTGATCGACCAATTCCAGTTACTACTCCAAAAATGCTTTTTGCACCATTTCATACTCATTTAGGGGCATCCTTGAACGACTGACTCAGTGCGGCCCATTTTTCTGCACCATACTTAGTAATAAAATTTTGTTTTTCTGATGCACTTACAGCATCATCAATAGTGGCTTTTTCTGCTTTATGAATTGCATTCTTAGCAGTGGTAGCCTCGATATGAGTAGATTCTGCAGTGGTTTTTGTTTTAATAGCATCATTTGGCCTTTTTGATTGTACATCAGATACATTATCTGAAGTAGGTTTTTTACTATCATCGGTTTTTGTTTTTGACAATGCTTTATTTATTGTTGTATTGCCGTTACTATCAACAAGATAATCTACATGACTGTTAGTGGTATTTCAAGCTGGATGTTCTCTATATTGTACTGGTTCAATATTATTTTCTGTTTTGGAAGTAGCTACAGGTTCAACCATAGTAGTTGTGGGTTGGGTTATTGATACTACTACTGGGTGTTCTTTTTTATAGAATGCTGATATATTTGCATCTAATTTATCTTGATAAAACTGAATTGTTTTACCATCAGGTTTCAGTATCTCCATTTTTGTCCGACCCTCAGTCATTCCGATCTTATATCCAGAGAGTCATTCTATATCTATTTTTTTTGTGCCACCTAGTTTTATAACTTTCTCATAGAGAGTATCACCTGTGAGGTGAGTTTTCCTAAATTGTTCCAAATTGATATCAGTTTTTACAGGAGTATTATTCTTTTCTCCCCAAGACTTGATTCGTGAAAGTGGTTCCTTGATTTTTTCAAGGAGTGTCTTTGGTGATTTTCAGAGTGCTGCCTGTACATTTGCTGCCTGTATCAGGCTATTCACCTGTTCCGCATCATTCATGGCCTCTGTTGGAACCTTATTTCATTTCATTCTCAGAGCAAATGGGAGAGCGGCCCATATGAGATTCTGTTGAAGAGAACTCCATATGTCCAAGTCCTCGTTCTGAAGGCGTGCACGAAGAGTATCGGTACCCACTCAGATACCAATATTTCCAGCTCATTCAACTCCATAAACCAGAGCTTTTGATGTTTTCTCAGCAAAAGCGGCTACCTTTGCTCATGAGGCCACCTTAAATAATACTGCACCACCTCCAAAGGAAATAAGATTGATTCCAGCTTCTTGAGCAACCTCTAGAGCTGAGCCTCGATATCCTTGGGCGAGAAGGGTTCATCATGTGGTGACTGTAGCTCAGATTCATGCACCGAGAGCGAGCATCCCGAGTGAGGCTCCTCCCGTTGGTATAGTTGCCACGATACCAGCACCTATAGCACTACCATATTTGAGCATTTGCCACATCTGTTCTCGATTTTGCACCGTGAAATCAAAAGTTCCACCTTTTCCACGAATATCACGAAGATGGTCCAATGCCTTCTGTTGAGATCCAGAAAGAGTATCATATTTCGGTCATTTGAGTGCATCGAGTTCGTCATCGAGCTTCTTATTAGATGCTCCATAGATTTCATCATATGCTTTTTCCCATCCGCCTTTTATGAGAGGATTTGAGAGTATAACTGACAGATTAGATGATTCTCATTTTTGTTGTTGTTCTGCAATTCTTTTGGAAATTAACTCACCAAGTTTTGGATTCTTTGTCTGTATTGTTTCGAGAGTAGCATATAATTGATCTTCTGTCGTTGGAAACTTCTCAATATTCCCACCAAGGATGTCGATACATAAGTTTTGTGATGCCACAACATCCAGTTGATTAACAGAAGATACCCCTTTGAGATCATCCGTATAGTAGTATGCGATGTTGAGTTTCATCCAATTGATATCTTCTGCCGTACCACCCGATGCGAGATATGCTCTTACCGCAGTGTTGAAATTTGCTAGTCTTTCTGAGAGTACCTTTCGCTTATTCTGTACATCTTCTTTCGAACTTCGCAATCCAGAAAACCATTGATCTGTCTCTTTAGTATATCAAATCAGATCATTGTATGCGGTATCTACAGATTTTTTTAGGGTGCTATTTGATTCCTTTGTGCTACTTACTTTCTTTGATGTGCTACCTAGAGTTCCTGACGAATCGGTTCACCACTCAGATGACCTTTGAGTGACTTTAGGTCATTTTTTTATTGCTCATGGAGCAGGGACGTTTGTATCAAGAACTGTATTTTTAGAGGCCTTTGCCACTGACTGTGATTGAGTATTTTGCTCTTTAGGAGTAGTTGTATTTGATGGTGTGGGTTCATTCTTTCATGATTTTTGAGACTCTGCATTTGGTTTGGCAAGTTTCTGTATAAGTTCCTCAAATTCTTTTTCTTGTTTAGGTGCTACTGTTGCTAGTCATGCTTTGGCTTCATCTGTGACGATTGCATGATCGAGGAGGAATACCGCTGCAAGATGTGGCCACTCATTGACTGTTTGTCATTTTGCGAGCATAGAGCGAGTTTCGGCGATAATCTGATTTTTATCAAACAAACTGGTATTGTCTGTGAAGTATTTTTCACATTGACTTTTTACTGAAGCATAATTTTTTCCCCTGGTGCGACTCTCGATCTGAGAGAGCTCATACTCTTTTTGCTTGATAATATAATCCGAAGCCCGTGGATCTGTGGGATTAGCATCTTTAAGAGCCTTGAGGCTTTTTAGATCAGCTTGGAGCGATTGCTTGTCAGCAAAAATTTGCATCATATATTTATTCTCGGTGATGGCACGAGTAGTGTGTTCGATAGACATAATGAAGAATTAGTAATAACTACTTTCTCACATTATCATAATATATTCCTTTTTGCAAGTTTTGGCTGAGTTTTTCGCATAATAAAAACCTCTACCGATATGATAGAGGTTTCTATGCTCTATGTACTAGAGACTCACCATATCATCGATCATCGCACTCTGAGTTGCTGCATCGATCTTACCAGTGGTTTTGATATTTTTGGATTTTTGATACTTGCGGAGAGCCAGGAGAGTACGACCCGTCATCTGTCCATCAGGAGTACCGATATAGTATCGTCACTTCGTCAGGAATCCCTGGAGTGAGCGAATCCCATCTCCAGACTGCCTGATGCGTGGCTGACCAAATGCTGCTACAGCACTCTGGGCCTGAGTATATTCACCCTGCCAGCTATCGTGATCAGCGAGGAGTTTTCGCTTCGCAGTCTCGATCGCATCGAGCTCTATCTGGCGGCGAGTCATATATACCCCATGGAGACTCACAAGTGTAGCTCGAGTTCGAGGTCCATATGCTCCTGCTGCATCATCATCTCTCGAGGCGATGATACCCTGATCGATCTGGAACTCTATGATCATACTCTTGGTATCCATGCCAGTGAAGTTATACCCGAGATCCGCGAATGCAGATATCACATCAGCGGAGAGTCATCCGACCGATAATGATCCAACAGGAGGATACTGATTCAGATTCACGGATCCATCATCGATACCCGTGATATTGATCGGGTCTGCAGTACTCCCTGTCACGATCATCCCAGTGACAGTGCGACGACCCCATGCGATCGTCCGCTTGAGAGCAGCGTCACCATATCCCATCCAGAGATCCAGACGATCATAGGCCTGTCCACGGATATAGGCATCGACGATTGCACCACCACGATCCTGGACAGTTCCGAGACCCAATCATGCAAAAAAAATCTGCGTCCCAAAGGCATACGTCTTTGGGGCCGCAATCATACCTGTAAATACAGGGGTGCCACTTGCACCATGAGTACCATTACCATTGAGACGGACATCCGCCTCGTAGCTCCCTCGGTAATAGTTCTGTTGTCATTTTATTGGCGAATAGTACGCCGTGATGATAAATGTCCGCTCCGTACCACTTGCCAGAGACTCTGCCGCAAATGAGGTCTCACTCGGAGACATCATCAGGGTAGCGAGACAGATGGCGATATAGGTCAGGGGTTTTTTGTAGGCAATTTTTTTTATCAGATCTATTGCCCTGTCGAATGACTGTGAGAAAAAGAAACGAAACGAGAATGATAATTCTAGTGTTTCGGGAGAGAATATGGTTTTTCCAGAATTACCGAGAAGTGAGAATATATCACTACGGATTGTGGAGGAGAGGGACGAGCTGGTAGTATGGAAAGATGAATACATTCAATTTTTTTAGGAATAAAACTCGACTCAGTGTTCGCAAGTTATGAATATTGGAATCACGAAGGAGTATATCAGGAGCGATCAACGAATCGAATTATATCATACTTCATCCTGATTTGTCGAGCAAATTGTATTGACGAGTATAGATTATTTGATCATAAAAACGGAAAACAGGGACTTCTCTCGGGTTTTTTGAGTGCATATCTGACGGCTGATTGTGAGCAATACGCTCCTATCTGATAGCCAAATACGCTCCGAAAAATATCCATAGAGACGCCGTATCCTATCCGAAAATGTGAAAAATACAAAATAAAATTGCAAAACCATGCCTTTTTCATATACTTCGGTGGCTTTTTCACGAGAGCGACCTATTTGGCGGCTGTAGCTCAGTTGGTTAGAGCGTCGGACTGTGAATCCGAAGGCCGTGGGTTCAAGCCCCATCAGCCGCCCCATTTAATTCAGAACTTAGAACTGAGTACTTAGAATTTAGATAAAAACACTTGAAACTGTTTTTCCAAGATCTAAGCTCTAAGATCTAAGCTCTACCGTTACTTCTTAACCCTCTATTTCTTATGTCAGATTTCGCAAAAGATCTCGCAACCGCAACACCCATCCAATCCTATAGAATAGGTGAGGTCGTCGGTGGTACTGTCATCGTGTCGAACCAGAAGATGATCCTAGTGGATCTCGAAGGTCAATTCACTGGTATCATCACGGGTAATCATATGACATCTTCTACAGAAGATACCTCTATGATAGCACCTGGTAGCCGCATCGAGTCTATCATCATCGGTGATGATGCTCACTCAGGTCTCATCCACCTCTCTCTCCGCAAGGCGAGTCAGGCCAAACTGATTGAAAAACTCCACTCAAATTTCGATACAAAAGAAATCATCACAGTTATTCCAAATGAAGCCAACAAGGGAGGTCTCCTCATCGACCTCGATGGGATCAAGGGATTCATCCCAGTATCTCAGCTCACTCCCGCTCACTACCCTCGTGTGGAGAATGCCAATCCAGAAAAGATCCTTGAGCAACTCGGGAAACTCGTCGGAAAGCCATTCCAGGTTCGTGTACTCAATGTCGATCCATCAGGAAAGAAGATCATCTTCTCTGAGAAGGCAGCTATCGAGGAACAACGCATCCAGTCTCTCCAGACGATCAAGGTCGGTGACATCGTCGAGGGTGTTGTATCGGGCATCCTTACATACGGACTCTTCGTCTCGTTCCAGGGTATCGAGGGACTCGTGCATGTCTCTGAGATCGACTGGGGTCATGTGAACAATCCACACAAGCACGCGAAACTCGGTGACAAGGTCACAATCCAGATCATCGGTATCGAAGGTGAGAAGATCTCTCTCTCTATCAAGAGACTCAAGGCCAATCCATGGCAAGTTCTCTCAGACAAATACCAAGTCGGTGATATCGTCGAGGCACCTGTTCTCCGCCTCTCACAATTCGGTATATTCCTCGAGCTCGATGGTGGAGTCTCAGGACTCATCCATCTCTCTGAGATCACTGCCGAGATGATGGACGGTATCGAGGGCAAGGTCCACGCCGGTGAGATGATGAAGGCTCGTATCATAACATTTGATAGCGTAGGTAAAAGAATCGGTCTGTCTCTCAAGGCACTCGATCCGAACTATGTACCAAGTGAGGTACCAGTCAATATCCCAGCTGAGGCACTCGAAGCATAGTCGAATATATCAAAATCCTCCAATATAAATTGGAGGATTTTTTCTTTTTTGATATACTCTTTCCATGGAAAAACTTGTTCGCGATTATTTGCCAACTATTAGTATTAATAATTGAGCTCCCATACGCTATAGAAAAGTAAACGATGTTCAAGAACATACTCAATTGTTACTTGCAAAAATTTGAGAAGAAGAGAAGGAATTGCAAAATGCAAGATACTATGCCCATGCTTGGACTCAAGGATCAAAGGTTCATCCAATCGGAAATCTCTCTTCTATTGGAATACATTGGAAGGTTTTAGATGAAACATGAGATGTATTGACCGCATCAGAGTCACTTATACGGATATATAAATCTATTGGAGATGATTCTCGAGCTCATGAACTACAACAAAAAGTAGAATTACTCTTGTTGGATTTAATTACAGAAGGCTATAAAAAAGATGACATAGACGCCGTACAAAAAGAGAAAACTCATATTTTTGGAGCCTTTAATGAATGAATAGTAGGTATTTTTAAAAAAAATGCCTTTCAAACCTGCCATTTTTATGGCAGAAAACCTATACCGAATAGTATTTCTTATGATTTTTTATATTTTTATTTGATTTCTTATCCTTTATCTCTATAATCCGCCTACTTATCCAAAGTAAGGAACATGCATCCATAGCTCAATTGGAAGAGTAGCGGTCTTCGAAACCGTTGGTTGTAGGTTCGAACCCTACTGGGTGCACCATAGATTTT
>JAYWCE010000068.1:0-4928 GCA_043780775.1 Candidatus Altimarinota bacterium
GGCAGTCGCAGGACTCGCTTGTCTCGACTACATCGACAATCACTCGGTGCACTTCGTCGCATTCACGGATACGGCAGCCTATCCGATCCAGTGAGGGACAGCTCTCATCGATGAGTGGTTCCGATCATCTCTCGAGCAAGGCATCAAATATATCACCTTCGACCAGCTCCGCAATCCGCATGGGCCATCGGATCAACGAGGATATACTGAGTTCAAGGAGAACTTCGTCGAGCATCGCCTCTCATTCCCACGGGCATACTTCAAGATGTTCTAAAACAGAATCCCTCTCGATAATTCGAGAGGGATTCTGTTTTATATTCTAAACTAAATAAGTAAATCAATTTTTGAGAAGATATTCCAAGATCTGATTATACACTTTTCTTATTTCCCACTTAGCTTTTCTTAAAAGAAAATATTGGCTATATAGTCATCAAAAATACACTTTTCTTATTTCCCACTTAGCTTTTCTTAAATACATATATAGCATTTTTATCCCGTTGCTTATCTGTTTTTTTTGAGACAATAGCCAGGTCTATCAGCTTATTTATAGCGCCTCGGATTGCAGGCTCGGTTTTATCTATATGTTGCAAAAAATCTGAAATAGTAGCCTGATGGTAATCAAAAAGATACTGTACAACAAGTATTTCTGTTGGGTTAAGTTTTGGAAAAATATTTTCTATCTTGAGCATTGTGGCTTCGGAAATAGTAGAATCATGGTTTGCGATTTTATTTCTCAAAATAAGGGTTACCATATTGTTTGTATCTATATATTCAGGTTTTGCGAGTAGAGACTTTTCCATAGATTCATAGATTCGTTTCACTCATTCATTGAGCTCTCGTACATATCACATGTCTGCTAGTACCCTTGCTACTCTTGGGTTCCTTGAAAATCTCTCAGTACGGATTGTATCGATAGTAACTTGAGCTGGGAGTGGTCAACTATTTGATATTTCAATACGATCATCAAAATGCTTTATATATATTGGATTCCCTTGAATATTATAAGAACGATGGCAGAGTGCATTGATAATTCCCTCTAACCAAGCTTCTTGTGGATACTCAGATATTTTGATGAACTTACCATTCTGTAGATCAAAATAATAATAATCCCGAAGGGATGCATAGATAAATCTTTTGAGAATCTCAATGAGGCGAGGAATAGGACCTCTAAATTCCTCATCTTTAACCACATTAAAATTTATCGCAGTAAGGGCATCTATTCCGCTATATCGGACATATCGCACCCATGCGGATGGAATATAGGTATCAGGATCCTCAGCAAAAAGGAGTATCGCAGAGTTTTTATATATCACTCTATCTTGTTTTCTGACTGCAAGATTACGCTTGACGAGTAGATCTTGATAGTTTCCAGAAAATTTCATTTTTTCTCTATAGAACTCAAGGACAGAATCTCGGAAATCAGATTCATCAAAATCTTCTCGTAGTTCATCTTCAAATTTTTGAATTCATTTATCGTAATCAAGTTTTCTAACTGCATCACGAGCAAGTGGTCACTTATTCGAATCACTCACTCTCAGGTATACAGCTTCATTATCTTTACGAGCAAATACCCGTTCATAATCTTGATCAATATGATATAGAAAAATCAGTTCTCATGTGGAGAGTGTAATCTCTTCAATATATACATTTGCAGGTGGTGCAATGAAATCAAAACACACTTTTCGATACTGATCTATTATATCTGGGTCAAGTGAATGAAGATTTTGTATAGTACCCTCATTCGAAATTCCTAATACTATGACACCTCCATCAGCATTGAGCATTCCTATGATTTCATTTGCGAGTTTTGTTGGCTTCATACCTAGTTCCTCTATTCATTTTCTCTCGAAATACTGATCCTCTCGATTCTCTCTGAGAAACTCGAGTGTGATACGCGAATCGATAGTTGATAATACACTCATATATTGAAATTAGAAATCTAAACTCCATCCACCTCCCCCTCATACTATCTCCTCAAAAACCCGAGATCATATACCATCGGTCTCAGCTTCTCACTGAGGATCCTATAGCTCTCCTCGAAAGCAGAGAAATCCACCTTGGCGAAGTCTCCACTCTCATTTCGTCGCTTCAGAGCATTGCGTACCTGATACCAGCCTACATCTGCTCGATTCAGTTTGTATTCATCTCGTACCGTATGTGTATCGATATGAGCGTGATACGCTTGCCAGAGCCGACGACCCGCATCCATCACTGCCACCGCCTCAACAGAGAGCACACGATCCGCTAGATAGTCCACCATCCAGCTACTCTCGAATCTCTCATCACTCCCGACTTCTTGTTCAGAGAACGGGATAAAATGGTTCACGATCGACCACTTCCGATCATTCCACTCCAGATCATCTGCTGATGCCGTGAGGTTGGATCCACTAAATAGCATCCAGATGAGACAATCGTTCTGGAACTCATCGGTGAGTGGCTCTGTTGGAATCAAGAATTGATCTCGGTCATTGATCCATGTTGGCTTGATAAGCCTGCGAACAGAAAAAACTATAGCTGCCTGCCAGAGATTTTCAGGAGTGACAAAAAATGCTCCCGCACTACAAAATCATGAGGAAAGTAATGCTGTGAGTGTTCCAGAATGTTGCAGATCATTCCCAGCACAAAGCATGCTCCCAATAGCACCATCAGCCCATTTCGTTCATCTTACATCTTTTGTGCTCGTAGTAGGAGTTATAGCATTTTTGAGAGGAAGAGCATCTTCCTTGTTACTTCGAGGACGAGTGATCCATTCACTGAGAAATAATTCACTCGGAAGATTAAAAAAGGTCTTTTCTCACATTGGTTTCCCTTTTTTATCGAGTATTTCGACACTGACTTCACCTATTTGACTAAGTATACCATCACCATGACTCGTTTGCCATACAAGAAAACCTATAGGAAAATTGCCTTTGAGTCAATCAAACGCCTTACTATGGACAATGAATCCACCTAAATAATCAGAATCCCATGATTTACGAAATTCTTCAAAATTTGGAGCATTGATATATTTAAGCTTGCTAAACATGGCTAATGTAGCACTTGGGAGCTCTTTTTGAATACGAACGAGAAATTGAGTAAATAGCTCTCGTTTTGCATATCAGGCACTATCCATTGATTTTGCTACCTGAGTTTTGGATACTCAGATTTTATTTTCTGCACCGTCATTACCTGAAGTATTATCTGCGTTCATAGCTTCTGCATATGGCGGATTGATCAGTACCAGTATCTTTTTGCCATCGGCGATAGCCCTGCGTAGTCATGCGGGGATCTTGTTCGTGAGAGAGTAGTCGATCTGACCATCGTCGGTGATATCGTCGTTGAGATAGTCGTATTGGAATCGGGTCGCAGCAACACAGGTTTTGGTAGCTTTCATCACATCGACATCTGCCTGATCGAGGGTGGACATATAGATATTGCGATGATTGGAGTGCTTGACCTCGAGATTGCCCACACCACAGCACATATCCCAGACAATATACTCACGCTGCCAGTTGTGTCCGAGAGTTTCTGAGAGCTTATCATAGGCTCGATCGACGACATGGAGTGGTGTGTAGTAGGCTCATTTGAAACTCCGCTCATCAATCGGGATGAGTGAGTCTCTCCGCTCTAGGAGATAGTCTCGATACTCAGCCTTCGGTGGCTTGTGATATATCTGCCAGAATCTGCGATATCACTCTTTGTTCCCGAGCTCATAGATCTTGCCTGCGAGTGAGAATACTGGGGCTCCATTTTTGTGGAGGAGCTCAGCGGGGAGATTGGCATGAGTACTGATCTCACCGTCGTTCATGATATCCGCGAAGAATAGGAGGGCATAGTCTTTTTCTGGGACTTCTCGGATCTCTTTGCCGATCATCTCGACCCATTTGTCGAAGACTTGCTTCAGATTGTCAGGAGTGATCTGGGTTCGGATGATATCACCTTTTTTGATAGCATTTTTGACTGTCTCGATGAATTCTTCCTCATGAGTCTCTATCTTAAAAGAAACAAAGTGTGTACCGATATGAGCAGAGATTGCATCTACTGCCTCTTGTGAAACACTGCTTGCGGACTTTCCCCAATCTTTTATTATTTTTTTCTCGAGAAATGGTAATACATCAGAGGTCTTCATGAGTGCCGCCTTTTTTTGGTCGATCACACAGAGAAATGGGGGTATATATAATCCCTTACTAAGAGCTTCATAAACATATCGTAAAAGCTGACTAAACATCTCATATGTTGACACATGGGATCATTGTTTCGCTTCAAACCAGATATCTTTTGTTTTAATATCGACGATATTTTGTTCATATATTGTGAGTCAGAGGGCCTTTATATAAAAAGCCTTTACATCTTCTTCACTGGTAGCCTTTTGGAGTTTTTCGTAGAGAGACATGTGATATGGGATAGGGGATTTAGATGCTGACTATTCTATATATTTCTCTCACTTTACCAAACATAAAAAAATCTCCCACTTTCGTGAGAGATCTTCTTTTGATTGTATATGATTACTCAGCAGCTGGAGCCTCAGCGACAGTGACTGTCCCTCCTGCTCGCTCGATAGCAGCACGAGCACCTGCAGATACAGCATCAGCGGTGATAGTCATTGCTGACTTGATCTCACCACGACCGAGTACCTTGAGGAACTTGCCCTTCTCTCGGATGATGCGTCGCTCGTAGAGAACGCCATAGTCTACTGTAGTGACACCATCGAGTGCGAGTGATTCGATCTGATCGAGATTGACGATGACGAACTCCTCTGGCTTGTAGGCGGTGAATCCTCGTTTCTTCGGAGTACGGCGGAAGAGTGGAGTCTGTCCTCCTTCGAATGTAGGATAGCGTTTACCCGTACCTGTACGAGAGTTCTGTCCGTTCATACCGCGACCACATGTACCACCGACTCAGCTCCCTCGACCTCTGGCGAGGCGAGTTTTGCGAGTTTGAGATCCTGG
>JAYWCE010000069.1:0-4920 GCA_043780775.1 Candidatus Altimarinota bacterium
GACACTGATGATACACTCACCTGTTGCCCGATTATATCACTTCTCATCTACTCATATTCATCTCCAATCGATCTCGATCTCTACCTCAGCGAATGCCCATTCGATAAACTGACGAACACTGTAGGTCTCCCCTGTTGCGAGGACAAAATCCTCTGGAGCATCTTGTTGGAGCATGAGCCACATACCTCGGACATAGTCTTTCGCATGTCCCCAGTCTCTTTTTGCATCCATATTCCCGATGTAGAGCATCTTCTCGAGTCCGAGATGGATACGAGCTACAGCACGAGTGATCTTGCGAGTGACGAATGTCTCCCCACGAACTGGAGACTCATGGTTGAACAATATGCCATTGCAAGCATACATACTATAGCTCTCACGGTAGTTGATCGTGATCCAATAGGCGTACATCTTCGCAGCTCCATATGGACTCCGAGGATAGAACGGAGACTCTTCGACATAGCCCGTCTCAGGCATATTAAATCCGACACCACCAAACATCTCAGAGGTAGATGCTTGATAAAATCGAGTTTTTTGTTCGAGACCATTCACACGGATCGCCTCGAGGAGACGCAGTGTCCCAATCCCGTCAGTGTTGGCAGTATACTCTGGCATATCGAAACTGACCTTCACATGTGACTGTGCTGCAAGATTGTAGATCTCGTCTGGCTGTATGTCTGAGACGAGCTTGATGAGGTTCGCACTATCAGTCATATCTCCATAATGGAGATGGAGACGAGCCCCATTCTGATGGATATCCTGGAAGAGATGATCAATTCGTGATGTATTGAACGATGATGCTCGACGCTTGATCCCATGGACCTCGTATCATTTCGAGAGGAGGAGCTCCGCGAGATAGGCTCAGTCTTGTCCAGTGATACCTGTAATAAGTGCTTTTTTCATAGATGAATAATCAAAAAATAATATATAGCCAAGAGTATACAAAAATCATCTCATTTCTCAAATCTATTTCCCGAGATACCTTGTCAATCAGATTTTCCAATCTAGTAAGACTATCTCCGAATCATTCTGGAGGATACTATACGAGGGTCGTCTTGCTTTGGTCGGATACTCGAGCGATATATCATCATCTCCCCTATTGCTGCTTCAGGAAGAAATCCAACCAATGTACAACCTCTATATTCTCCGGTATGGGAAGATGAGATCTATTCTCTCGCACTATGAGTATATTCCGACATGTGACATCCCTGCTGAATGCTATCTCTCGATCAAAATTCTCATCATTGAGCTCGTAGCACACCTGGATATTTTGAGCCTCTTTTTCTATAAAAAAATCTATTTCACCTTTTGCATCCTTGTATTTGAGATCACTATGGAATTTGATGAGATGGAGAAATACGAGATTTTCAAAGTTTTTCCCAAAGTCTTTTGCTATATTGAAAGTATGCCTGAATCAAAGATTGTATAAAAATACTTTTTTGAATCATTTTTCACTGAAATAATTCGGGATCTGCTTGATAAAAAATATATTCTCTAGGTATACAAGATTATTATAGAGACTGGTTTTTCCGACTTTCACATTCAGTGATTTGAGGTCATTATATATTTTGTTGATATTGACTTGTTTGGTATTGCTGGATACGAGCCTCTTGATGAGGTAGCGTACTACGAATTCATTTTCGATCTTGTATCTCTCGAGGAGATCCTTGTATATGAGGATATCCAGATAGTCTTTGAGGATATTTTCTCGGAAGTTCTCATTGGTCGAGAGTACGAGCTCAGGGAATGTACCATAGAGCAACATCTCATCGAGAATCTTCCCGAGTTGTCACATTTCTTTTGTGGAATACTGTGACCTGATTTCGATACGACGAAATCTCAATACCTCCAGAAATGTCATAGGAAATACATCGTACTGAAATACTCTTCACCTGAATTGTGTTGAGAGTTCACTAGAAAGGAGCTTAGAATTACTTCCACTCAAAAATATCTTATATCATTTGTTATAAAAGAATAGAACAAACTCCTTAAAATTTGCAATATCCTGGATCTCGTCGAAAATGAGGAATGGATCTGCTGTGGGATTGATATCAAAATAATTGCTGAGTAACTCTTGTGGGTCCAGTACCTCATTGCTATATTGAGCAAAATCAATAAATACTATTTGTTCTTTCTTAATTATTTTTCTCTCTAGTAATTGTTTCGCAAATTGAAACATCAAAAATGTTTTACCAACACGCCTCGGTCAAACAAAGCTCACTATTTTATTGAGCACGAGTAAGTCATCATAGAATACATAATCCCTTGTCACGAGGGAAATATTTTCAATTTTAGACTGATTATCTGCGATAATTTGTTTAAACATATTTTATACAAAGAAATATTATCATAATATATATCTATATATAGGGAAATAAATATATAAATCAAGTCTATTTTTCATAGATACTCGGCCAATCAGATTTTCCGATTTTCCAAATAGGCAGACTATCTATCGCCATACAACTCTTTGGCTTTTTGTTGTGGAGAAAGTCCACCGAGTCTCTGATGTGGGAACACATTCCATGCGGTCGTGAAGATATCGAGGATCTCTTGAGTGAGTTCGATATTTTTCCCTTCGAGAAGTGATATGAACCATTCGTTGTAGTCTCGATTGCCGTGCATATTCAGTGTCTCAGCATACAGAATACGCTTCTGGATATCTGCTACTGTGGTCGGGATACCCGAAAACATAATAAACAACTGGAGATCCTTCTGAAAAACGGTCGTATCGATGAGTGGATTACGGATATGTTCGAGCATCTTCTGATCACAATCAGATGGTATGACCTCCTCCTGATATGGTGAGTATCCATATTGTGCGAACTCCCTCATGATATATGGATAATCCATACACTCGAGAATACGACGGATGCGTGCCAGCGTCTTGTCATGAGTATCGCCCGAATATGGGATGAATTCTCCATCATATCACATATCATCTTCACTGAGCTCATCATGATGCGTACGGATATAGTCATCCTCCATACTCACGAGATATCGATGATAGTCGATCAGTATCGGGAACATCGTATCTGCATGTTTTTGTTCTTTTTTATTGCGATCTTTTCGTGGATATCTGGGTCCCGTAGTCATATCCATCAGAAAAAGAAAATCCGCTAATAGAAAGAGCATCTCATTGCGAACATTGCCATTGGCATGCAGTGCATTCTCTTTGATATATCCTAGGATATCACTACGCATCTCTATGAATATACTTTCGCGAACTTTCCAACTCAGCGAAAGGCGAGTAAGACGAGCAGTATTGTACTGGTCGTCTGATCCCAGAGAGGTATCTGATACCTTTTCACGGAGCATCAGAAAAAGTGCCCTTGCATCATCCGGATCAATCGGGCAATCCTGGGAAGATTTACACTTTTTTTCTTTATAAAAAGTTTTTAGTTTTTGCGTGAAGAGTACTTTCGAAAGATGTGTATGTCCTATGAGTTCTTGAAGCTGTGGGTCTGAAAAATGATACATATATGGAAGTTAAGAAATATTGGTAGGTTTTTCTACTACCTCAGCCAGTATATCCACCCAATCTCGCCACTCTGGATGAGTATTGTTATTGCAATAGTACTTGTGATAGAGGCTCTTGGTAGGAGTATTGAAGTAGTCGATCATCCGCTCAATCGGATCCGCAGGAGCGTGCTCAAAACTGATCCCAAGAGAAAATAGCACATGCTCATCTCGTACCTCAGAGGACTCTATTTTTGCAGGGTATCCAGCAAATTCGAAGAGTGCATTGATATTTTCGGTATCGTTTTTGTGAGTGAACTCTGCTATATCTGAGATCTGGAAACCAATGAGAATCCGCATCAGTCCATCAAAACTCCCAAGTCATGTCATGATCATCACACCATCGAAAAACTCTCACTCAACATACGGATCATCTCCATACTCCATATGGAGGTACCCCTCAGATCGAGTCAGGGCCACCTGGAGCCACCGCAAAATCTCTGGATGGTGTATCTCTGATATGAGTCGCTCGAGTGTCCCACAACTATCGACCGTACCATCTTTCTCAGAGGTATATTATCGCCTCGCGACAGGCATTGTCGAGTACACCACGACTGATCAGTGCATATGCGATCGAGTAGTCGATATCGTCGAATCTATCATATTCGTCCACGTAGAGCTCATAGTCTTTCATAGCTTGATCGTCAAATGGAGATGCATTTGGATGAGAATACATAAGAGAAAGTTACTATATACAAGGAGATAATCAGTATTTATTTACTCAAAAACAAGGAAATAAATATATAAATCAAATCTATTTTCCAAGATACCTTGCCAATCCGATTTTCCAATCAGGGAGTAGTATATCCGAATCATTCTGGAGGATGCTATATGATGGTCGCCGAGCCTTGGTTGGATATTCACTCGATGAGCAATCGGTAACTCGTGTCTCTCTGCCTGCGAGAGTGAAAATCTCTCTCGCAAAGTCTGCCCAAGTAATACTTCCTTGTTCACAGGTATTTGAGAGATGAAAAATCCCGCCTATTTCATCTTGATCACAAGTTGTTTCAATAAGTGTTGCAATCGCAATCGAGAGATCGACACATGAGGTCGGGATGCTATGTTGATCGCTCACTACTTTCAACTCATTGCGAGTCTCTGAGAGGCGGAGCATCATGTTGACGAAGTTTTTGAAAGTTCCATCAGATTTACAGGTTCACAGATTTACAGGTTCACAGATTTCTGGTTCTTTCTCCTCTGTTATTCTGTTATTCTGTCAATCCGTAAAACTCTTCCCTCCATATAACCAACTCGTCCTCACAATCATCGCCCTAGGATTTTCGTCCAGTGCCAACCTTTCTCCGAGATATTTGCTCATACCATAGACTCAGATAGGATTGCACTCCTCAGATGGGAGATATCCAATCTCCTTGAGTCCATCGAATACATAATCCGTCGAGATCG
>JAYWCE010000070.1:0-4918 GCA_043780775.1 Candidatus Altimarinota bacterium
CTGAGATGATATGACGATGTATATACCCACTGTCCTGATGAACATACTCTACCTCGGTATCATATCTCTGATGATATATCTTGGAGTGAGACGAGAGAACAAGTCACTCGTGAATATTGCTATGATATATCTTGCGATTTACCTCTTCGGCAAGTATATCGCATTCGCATATGACT
Source organism: Candidatus Altimarinota bacterium (assembly GCA_043780775.1). GTDB lineage: Bacteria > Patescibacteriota > Gracilibacteria > BD1-5 > UBA2023 > JABFSX01. The sequence continues at coordinate 177 of JAYWCE010000070.1, forward strand.
CAAAGATCGACGGAGCCTACATCTTCATCGGTGGAGGTATCGCATGTATAGCGATGACGATACTCATAGAGAAGATCAGACGACGGCTCATGCTCTCGATGGAATAGTTTTTCTCTATATTTTTCTTCCAAGCTATCAGATCTAATCTCTAAATTCTGAATATATGTCTCGCAAAACTCTCACCATCATCGCAATTGTCGCCCAGCTCATCATACTCGGTAGCTTCATCGTACGGTATGAGACACTCAAACAGACAGGTAGAGCTGTATATATACCACTCATGGCATATGATCCAGTAGACCTCTTTCGATGAGACTATGTGAATCTCTCATATGCTCTCCCATATACTGGCAGTATAGGTAGCTACTTAGGCGAGCAACAATATATCATACCTGAACTCGATGGGAAGGTGATAACAAAGATAGCAAGTATCACAACGACAGAGCCAGAGTCTGGAATATATTTCCAGGTGAAAAATGGGTGGATGCGAGAATCCACCCAGATATATACACTCGATACTGGATCAGGCAAGATCATAGAGCTCCCGAGCTCATACTGTCAGACAGAGTGAAAACCTGGAGATGAAATACTCTATCTCTCTGGAACTACGAGAGAAGTACAGAGTATCAGAATATTGACAGCTGAGGACAAAAAAAATAGCCTGGAACAATGATGGAAAGTTGCCAAACTCATCTCCAAGTGACCTTGCAGTGGCACCTATCAGTTCCAAACTACTGCGACAGATCGCTGGTTTGTGAGAGAAGGATCTGGAGCAGCAATCGAGAAGCAAATACGCGAATGAAAGATGTATGCAGAATGGAAGGTCGGAAACAATGGAGCAGTCATAATTACGAATATCCTCCCCAAAGAAGAACTCCCAAGATAAGAATATATCCATCCGAAGAGAATCTAGATTCCGTGCTGGGGTACCACGGAATGACAGGAACAAAGCAGTACTACCCGAGTATCGCAGATATCACTCCCATCACGAGAGCAATGATGATGATCGGGAGCCAACCCGCGAGAGTCACACCAGTGACGAACTCATCCGTGAGATAGACAACAAAGAGGGATATAGCAAATCAGAGGAGTCCGAGAGTGAGCCACCTGATCGGGAGAGTGATGAGTCTGAGGATGCCTCCTACGACGAGGTTCACGAGTCCGAGGATAAAAGCAAACACCAACAAGGAAGTCGTCCCTGCTGCGAATGTCACTCATTCGAGATATCCATACTGTATGAGGAGATATATAGCTGCTGCAGTGAGTAGGAATCGAAGGAGGAATCTCATAATAACCTGTTGTAAAAAATATAAAAATCGATATTATTTTGCTGTTATGTTGAATATCATACATCCTGGAAATAGGTGTACTCGAATCAAAATAATAAAAAGAGTATAGCAAGAAAATGAAATTCTCAAAATAAACAACTCTCGATTTTTGCAAAATCAGATATCTTGTGATATATTGCTTTTGTATTTATTTCTTTTCTTTTCTTTTATGGGACTTTTTGATAGTATTATAGGAACGGCTGAGGCCAATCCAGAGGATCCAACTCCATTCGTTCTAGTGGCTGATGAGCGTGAGGAATTCGTTCCATTCGATGCAACTGGGGGAGGAGGTAGTGGTACTGGATCTGGAACTGGCAATGGTGACGGTAGTGGAAGTGGTACAGGCAATGGAACAGGCGGTACAGGAACTGGTAACGGTTCTGGTTGGGGATTCGATGGAGATCGCAAGGAGGCCAATCTGGACGCCTTCGCACACATCGAAGAACCTGTGATCATCGAAAAGGTCGAAGAGCCATCTGAGGTCAATATCGATATCGGAGGTGATATGACCGACCTCGTCCCCGAGATACCAGAGTCTGTAGCTATCACCGATGAGACAGTATCTCCAGTAGAGACTATTGTTATCTGAGAGGTCTCACCAATATCTGAGTCTGATGAGTGATCTGGTGATCCCATCATCGATATAGCTAGTACAGATATCACACCTATTGATGTGACAGGTCCTGATATCCTCGATGCATCAGATATTCCAGATACTCTGCTCTCTGCAGATGTTCCTCTCGTTGCAACAGCTCTCGAGTCACTCGATGAAAAAATCTCAGGATTCGTCGCTGAACTCGAAGAACTCAAGGCTGATGATGAGATGCTCCTCCATGAAAAAGAGGCCGCTATCGAAAAACTCGAAGGAGAAATGAAAGATCTCGAAAAAGAAGTCAAAAAAATCCAAGCCGATGAGAAAAAAATCGATTCTACGATTGCCTCACTCAATAACACTACAAAAACAAAGTAGTGTATTCGTCCGAAATTCTAAGTTCTAAGCTTCTTTCTCATGTCTCGTACCCTCACCACTATACTCGTACTCCTCGCATGATTCATGAGTGCACATGTCCTCACAGGATATACAGCAGTAGTCTTACCGACAGGATCAGAAGCAATTATTAAAGCTGGGTCTATCGGTGTCAGTGTAGGAACAGATGGGTCTATTGATAGTGCGAAGAATTTTGGATTCCAATTGCTCGGTGTCATGCGAATTGCTATCTCTGGTATTGCTCTCATCTATCTCGTGATGATCGGTGTCCGTATGATCATCTGATCAGATAGCGAAGAAAACCTGAAAACGCAACGCAAACAAATCTTATATGCCCTGATTGGTTTCCTATTTCTCAACATCCCGAGTCTCGTCTATACTATATTCATGCCTGGAAACGGTGGATATATAGGCACAGTAGATAACTGGTCGAGTACTACTGGGTCATCCATATTCTGGAATACTGCTGGATTCGTGGGGATCGTGGGAAATATGATAGCATTCCTCCGGGTATTTGCGTTCGGTGTCGCGGTCCTGATGTTCACTTGGGGACTCTTCGCACTCATCGTATCAGGTGGCGATGATGAGAAAAGAAAAGCAGCCAAAAATCGGATCGTCTACGGTATCATCGGGCTCGTATTTCTCGGATTCGTCGAGCTCTGGGGAGAGCTCGTGGCAGTTGGAGACTTTCGTAGCTATATTCCGAGTGTTGGTGGTACTATCTTTGCTCTCGTGATGTATATCGCGGCTCCAGTTGCTATATTCATGCTCATCTGGGGTGCCTATCTCTTCATCACCTCAGCAGGTGACGAAGAACGCATCAAAAAATGAAAATCGATCCTGATCAATACTGGTATTGCGACAATCATCCTCCTCGCAGGCCTGAGCTTCATGACTGATCTTATCCAGTTCCAACTCTAAAATATATGAAAAAAATCATAATACTCATACTCGCTGTTCTCTGAAGTTGTCTCATACTATTTTTTCAGACTGAAAATATTTTTGCCTTCGAATGTCAGTCTGGTTATACGCAAAGAGCTGATGAAAGTGGTTGTGATAAGAATCCTGAAACTCAGAAAATATTCACATCCGAGAAAGTACCTGGTGCAGATTGTATATGCGTAAGAGGAGTGAACACTGCTGGTAAAACTGAATACGACGCTACTGGTCTTGCCTGTGGAGGGTCAGTAACCAATAGAAAATACGAATGTACCGTCCCTACAGGTCTCGCTGGATTCCAAAAGGTATTTGCTCAGATTATCAGATTCGTGATCAATATAGTACTACTACTCGGAGTACTCGCTGTAGTCGGTCTCGGTATCGCCTGGTCGTTCGCCTGAGGTGATGATGTGAAGGCAAAGAGTAATCTGAAAAAGTGGGCAATCAATATCCTCATCGGGCTCGTGATCCTCTTTATGTTCCGATATATTCTCCTCTTCCTAGCTCCATGGGTGTATCAATAATAAAAATTGAAATATAAAAAATTCCTCCTATACTACATGGTATGGAAGGACTTTTTTTTGTTGTTGATCCCATATGGTGGATCGCACCGCTACATCTCTCATCACTCATCATCGCTCTCCTCACAGGAGTGATCGTGGGATTATATATATTGTATCGTGGTCGTCCGAGATCCAGTGTACCAATTCACCGATCTATATCATACCGATTCCATCCTGTGAGCCCAATAGATCCGAGCTATGCAGAGAAACTACTCATCGAGATCCGAAAATATCTCACCTATCACTATCAGCCGATACATAGCTGGGCACATATATCGAGAGATATAGAAAAATACTCAACAGATACCAGGCTCATCGCGATCATCGAGCAACTCGAACACACAGTATATTCTGGCAAAGAACTAACAAGAGAAGAGATAGAGAGCATACAGAGCGAACTAATAGGGAAGTTACGAATATAATCTATGTTTTCATTTTCTCTTCCCATCATCCTCGCACTCATACCGATCATCCTCGCGATCTGGTACATTTTTGGGCGAGAAAAGATCGGAACCATACATCCGAATACCTTGATCTCCAAACATCTCGAAACTCCAGTAAGTATATGGATACTATGGATCATACGAACACTGATGGTCGCGAGTCTGGTAGTCATTATGGCATGACCGAGTCTGGTATGAACTACCACAACAACGAACAAAATCCCGCAAGATATCATGATCGTATTCGATATCTCACTCTCGATGCTCGCCGAGGATATCTCCCCGAGTCGGATCACAGTCGCGAAGGGCGTAGTACAGAATTTTATCCGAGGCAGAGTAGGGGATCGCATCGGACTCATCATATTCGCAGGCAAGCCATTCGTATCGGTTCCTTTTTCTACTGACTATAGTGGTATATCGAGTATCGTGAACTGACTCTCGCCAGATCTCATCCGTCAGGATCTCCCAGGCCTCTCAGGAA
>JAYWCE010000071.1:0-4910 GCA_043780775.1 Candidatus Altimarinota bacterium
TTAAAAACCGAATGATCATTCTCAATTTATTTAAAGAAAATTAAAAATAAAACAGCAAAAAAACATATTCAAGAATTATATTCTATATATAAAGAATTACATACTTTAATAAGATCATAATTATGAATACTATCACTTGGTCAGAGTTCGAGATTGTAGAGCTCCGAGTCGGCACCATCATCCGAACAGAGGAATATCCAGAAGCGAGGAAACCCGCATACAAGATCTGGGTGGATTTCTGATCTGAGATCGGGATCAAACAATCGAGTGCACAGATCACAGTACACTATACTCGTGAAGAGCTTATCGGTAAGCAGATCATCGGAGTAGTGAACTTCCCCGTCAAACAAATTGGCAAGTTCATGAGTGAGTTCCTGTGTACTGGATTCTATCGTGAGGACTGATCTGTGATCCTCGCTATCCCTGAGCGAGAGGTAGATAATGGAGCCAAGCTCGGATAGTGATGATACTGCTGGTGATGGTTTTTTCCTGAATACTCGGGAAGAGGAGTAAAAGTGAGATACTATACTGACTCTCGCATATATTCGCTGATGATCCTCTCTGTGACTATCAGTCCATCTATTGCCGATGATGTGATCCCTCCAGCATATCCCGCTCCTTCCCCGCTCGGATAGATCCCGAGTATATTGGACTGGAGTGTTTCACGATCTCGTGTGATACGGATCACCGCAGAGCTCCGAGCCTCGATGGCAATAAGGAGAGCATCAGGTGATGCGAATCCCTTGATTTTGTTATCGAGGTCTCTCAGTCACACCTTCAGTGCTGCGGTGATGAAATCTGGGAGACACTCCTTGATAGAGGTCATCTTGATACCTGGCAGATATGTGGTTTTCAGAGATCCATTCTGAGTAGAGGGACGATCCGCGAGGAAGTCCCCAACGAGCTGAGCAGGGGCGCTATAGTTCGATCCACCGAGGATGAATGCCTTTTCTTCCCATTTTCTCTGGAATTCGACACCTGCGAGTGGATGATCAGAGCCAAAATCCTCCGGAGTTACAGGAATCATCAGGGCACTATTGGATATCCCACTATTTTGGCGGTATTCACTCATTCCATTGATACAGAGTCGACCATCTTCAGATGAAGCTGCGACTACATGACCTCCAGGACACATACAAAATGAGTACACCGTACGAGTATCAGTTCCATGAGTGACGAGCTTGTAACTGGCTGTTCCGAGCTTGGGACTCACACATGCATCTCAGAATTGAGAACGATTGATCATGTTCGCATCATGTTCGATACGCACGCCCATGGAGAATGGCTTCTGAACGATCTCAAGTCACTTCGCACATATCATCTCATAGGTATCACGAGCCGAGTGTCCGATAGCGAGGATGAGAGTATCACATACGATGCGTTCGTCTCAGTTCACGATGATGGCAACGAGTCGTCCATCTACGATCTCCATATCTGTCATACAGGTACTGAAGCGAATATCCGCTCATAATGCAATTATTTTTTTGCGGAGTTCCCTGACGAGTATCCTCAACTTGTCGGTTCAGACATGTGCCTTCGCCTTATACATGATCTCTTCTGGTGCTCCTGCTGCAACCATCTCCTCGAACACATATTTACTTCGTGGATCATTGATCATGGTGTAGAGCTTGCCATCACTGAAAGTCCCCGCTCCTCCTTCTCAGAATTGGATATTAGAGTTCTTATCCAGTACTCATCCTTTCATGAACATCCCTACATCGACGAGTCGTCCCTCGACAGCCTTGCCACGCTCGATGATGATCGGGTTGAGTCCTGCTCGAGCGAGTGCCAGTCCAGCAAAAAGTCCAGCCGGACCAGTACCAACAATAATCGGTCGTTTTCTTGAAGGGTTCGGTGGCACGACGGGGATATTATAGACAAACTGTTCGATATACTTTGCTTTATGTTTGAGAAGGTTAGGCTTGGTGAGGTTGATATTCTTCTGCTTGAGGTCGATATCGACACTATAGATGAATAATATCGCATGTTTATCTCGTGAGTCGATAGATTTTTTGACAACAGCATAGGAGATGATATCTTCTTTTCTACAGCCGAGGATTTTTAGTATTTTGGTTTCAAGGAGTGCTTCATCATCAGCGAGTGCGAGCTTGATCTCTTCGAGTCGGAGATATTGTTGCATAGAAATAGAATATATGAGAATAATACGCTGAAGCATAGTGGTTTTTATTTTTTATACAAATCAAAACTCTAGAATAGAGTCACCATTTTTATATTAAAAATGTAACTCATAAAAAATAGCTCATCCTTAACCTATATAAGGTATGAATATCCGACAAAAGAAACTTGATAAATACTCCCACTTGTATATACTCTCTCTCGTTTCCTACTTGGGAATATTTATTTTCTGATTTTTTACCCATGACTCTTCGTTCACAAATCATGATCGGACTCATTGCAACTGCAAGTTTCCCACTCATTTCTTTTGGTACTGATGCAACAAATACGGCGAGTGCACCTCGTATCTATAGTGAGACCGAGATCGCATATATCCGTGGTATCAACTGTGACACATTCACTAGTGACGCCAAGGCTCAATGTCTCGACATCAAGAAATCTACTCTCTCACAGTCAACTACAGCCGCAGGAAATACGCCCTCACAGCCTGTCAGATCACAGTCTGGTAGCGAGGATCGCCACCTTCCAGTACCTCTAGTCAAATCAGGAACTGGTAGCGAGGATCGCCGCCTTCCAGTACCTCCAGTCAGATCACAGTCTGGTGACGAAGATCGTGAGACTCTCGTATCACAATCTGGTACTACTCCTACAAAGCCAGCAAAACCTCCGATGGGAACTGGTGCAATGATGGAAAGTGGTGCAGATAAGGAGCATCAGATACAGGGTCTCGGTATGGCAATCAGTAGACTCACTCCTACAGATCGTGATACTCTCGTCAAGATGATCCGAGAATATCTCACATCAAAAGGACTCACTCTCGGAGCTCCCGAAGTCAAAAAAAACGAAACGGAACGAAAAGGTTGGGATGGGTCAATAAAAGGTAAAAAAACAGATACAGAAATCCAAGCAGAGCGAGCAGCTCTCATCGCAAAACGAGAAGCAAAACGAGAAGCAATGAGAAAAGAATATGCTGGTCATGTTACTCTCATGAAATAGTTCCTCGATTCCAGTAAAAAATCTTTAAAGAAAAAATAAAACTCACTTCGGTCAGGAAGTGAGTTTTTTATTGGGATAAAACCATATAGTGATTGATTTCGATAAAAAAAGACTATAATGGTATGGAAAATATCTGTCTCCCTTCACGATCAAATTGGTTGAACAGGTGTCAAAGCTGTAAGTCTACATTTATTTCTTTTTACTTTTTACGTATATGTCTTCCACCTCCACCTACCTCAATTTCTCTCGCAATACCGAGGAAGCATTCCAGTTTTATAGATCAGTTTTTGGCTGAGAATTCGAGTGATGAATTAGCCGATTCGGTGAGATTCCTCCATCCTCAGAGGCTTCACCTATGAATGAGTGAGACAAGAATCTCGTCATGCATATCGTCCTCCCAATTCTCGGTTGACACAAACTGATGGGAACTGACGCTCCCCCTTCGATGGGATTCGATCTCAAGCCATGAAACAATGTCTACATCTGTCTCCACCCAGATAGTCTCGATGAATCCAACAAACTCTTCGATGCACTATCAATAGGTGCCACTATAGAGATGCCACTCCAGAAAATGTTCTGGTGAGATTATTTCTGAACACTCAGAGATCAGTTCTGAATCGAATGGATGATTAACTGTGAAATAAAATAAATACAGAATGCAATGATATTTTTTATTTTTACTCCTATGCACAAATCTCATATCTATCCTGGGGCTCATAGTCTCAGTGCATACATCACGGTCAAGGGATGCGTCGAAGCAATCGAATACTACAAAAAAGCATTCTGAGCAACAGACCACCGTAATCATGCCGATTGCCGATCAGTTCTATGGTGATCGATCGGGTACAGTGATGGATCCATACGGCTATAAGTGGTCGATCGGTACTCATATCAAGGATATCAGCATGGCAGAGATGCAGAAAAAATCTGATGAGATGTTCGAGATGAATATGTAGCGTCTGTATTGTGACTTTTTAATAAAAAATTATATGTACAATAATACCTATGAAACAACTATTACGGCTCCGATTGATGCTGTTTGGTTTGCTCTCACGAATAGTGATGAGATAACCAGATATACGAAAAATATAGAAGTTATCTCTGATTGGAGAGTAAATGCGGATATAGAATACACTTGTTACAATGACGATGGTACTATCATGGAATGGAATAATATAAAAATGGTATGGAAATGAAAAATAGAAGTATTGGATAAAAATAAAGAATTCACATGTATCTATAGTAATCATGAAAGTGGACTCACAAAAGAAAGCTATTTTCTCGAAAAAATCGATCAAGGTACTACCAAAATCACATTGATCCAATACGCTATCTCTCAGGAAATTGCTGATAGCTATAGGGATGGAAGTAGTGAGATGATGAATATGTTCAAGTCATACCTAGAAAAATAATTCTCATAATCTCACACATATGGATACAATCTGATACTTCGAAATACAGGCGATCGATCCCAAGCGGGCTATAGATTTTTATGGCAATATTTTTGGTTGGAAATTCGTGAGAGAAGAGTCATTGCCCATAGAATACTATAGAATCAGCACTGATGGGATGATGGGATGACTTCTCCAGCGTCCTGCCAAGACTCCTCCACCAGAATGTGGAACCAATGCGTTTACTTGTTCTATGCAGGTCGGGAATTTCGATATGACAGCATCAAAAATCCTAGAAAATGGTGGGCAAATTGCAATGGCAAAGTTCGCTATCCCTGGGAGATGTTGGCAAGGATATTTTCTCGATACTGAGAACAATGTGTTCGG
>JAYWCE010000072.1:0-4895 GCA_043780775.1 Candidatus Altimarinota bacterium
AATACTGGTATGTTCTGCATATCCATAGCACTATAAGTAATCAGTACTGTATATATTTAATTATTATACTGATAGCAACATTTAATGTTCATTCTAGTAGTATGAATACTAAAGGCAGCAATAGTCCTATTGTGAAAATATAGCTTACAATACTTACAAGTAGTACTTTGGCGTAGTCTAAGATAGAGATATTTCTTTTCACATAAAATCCAAATTTTTGGATATTTTCTTTTATTTCTTGCATTTTTATAAAAAGCTATGATATCTCTATCATAGCTTTTAGTTCAGTTTTTTGCAAATATATTACTTATTGAGTTCTTCTGCGAATTGTTCTTGGTCCTTGGCTCCGAGGACTTTGATAGCTTTGAGTTGTGCACTCGCATCCTCGAACGACTTTTTCTGTGCATCGGCCTCCACCTTGATCTGAGCCCGGTATGACTCGATCGTGTCGAAGTGATTCTTCAGCTTGGTCACATTTTCTACGAATACTGATGCCGAGAGGACAGGCTTGCTTGCGAGTTCCTCTGACTTGCGAGATGACTCGATCGCCTTGTCTGTGAGCTCTGACGACATCTTGTCGATGGTCGATCCCATCACGGTGATCGCTGCCATAGATGCGTCGATCGCCTTCTGACTACTCGTCTCGATGAGGGCCGTGGAGAGGAGCGTCTTGAATATCGGACGAGACGAGCTCATCGCGAGAGACAGCTTCGATGCTGAGTCGAGACGCATGAGGAGACGCTTGCGAGCCATATCCAGATTGCCGATGAGGACTACGAGATTCGACTGGAAATACTCGACATGACGTACGAACATATCATACTTCATCTTCTCAGTATCATCTTTGCTCTCGATACCCTTTGCTCGGAACTCTTCGATCTTCTTCGCGAGGAACTCCTTGTAGGCGACGACTTTTCCGAGATTGGTATCGATACCGTCGAGGAACTTTTTTTGCATATCGACACTCGTGTTGAGAGAGTTGTAGGCCTGATCGAATCCTGAGAATATCATCTGAATCTTCCCCTCGAGTGATTTTACATTAAAGGCTGCCTCATCCCATTTTGCATCAAGAGACTTCATGAGTCCTCCAAGAATTGGAATAGATTTTGCAATTCTCATCACTGTTCCGTCATTGTTGATGATCTCCTTGTAGACTGACTGGACATTGTTATTCATCTCCGTGAGGGTATCTGAGACATTCATGATTGGATCTGAGTCGATGATTGCGGCTGTCTCTGATATGATCGAGTCGATTGGGGCCGTGATCTTCTCACCGAGAGATCGGAAGTCCTTCGCCTCAGCAAAGGTCTGTTCTACTTCTTCTGATTCTGTTGCGGAGAGAGGTTTTGCCTTGATATCTGCGATGATGACGGCAGCCTGTTTGTCATCTGTAGTTGGATCCTGAGTTTTTACTTGAGCGTCTGCCATATTTTTGGTTATTAAAAAATAATGAATCTATTGTATCGGAATGTAGTTATTTTTGCAAAAGAATTTGCTAGAATGCTATATTCACTATGAATTCTTTATTTTTGCTATCTATATCCATAGTCCAACCAGATATCTCGACAATCTTGGCAACGAGTGCGAGCCCGAGACCATACCCCGTAGAGTTTCTCGATGTGTCTCATTGGTAGAATGCCTTGGTGAGATTCGATTGTTCCTCTGTACTGAGTGCATGATCGATTTGATTCGATATTTTGATACTCTTTTTGTTCAGATGTACGAGTATATTTCCTGTAGATCTATATTTGATAGCATTCTCTATGAGGTTGCAGAGTATACGAGTATAGAGTTCTTCATTGATCTCTTTTTTAAGATGCTTTTTATCGTGTGTGAATACGATTTTATTTTCTGGAATATATTTTGCTATGATTTCAGTAGTTTTTGCTGCGATATCCATCTCCTTCCTTGTGTCTACATCATTTGGTTTCGCGAGAAAAAGGAGACTCTCGATAATACGTTCCATGCCTGTAATTTCTTCATCAGTAGAGTCGATGAATCTGGTCTCAGGCTTGAGCCTCAGTAACTCGAGATTGGATCGCATGACAGACATGGGAGTACGGAGCTCGTGTGCGACATTGTGGCTGTAGGCATCGAGTTCGCAGGCTTGCTCACGGATCGGCTCGATCGTGATGCGTGCGAGATAACGAGAGAGTATATAGATGATCAGGAGTCCCATCAGGGATCACAAGAGAGCAATGATCATGAGTGTGACATGGAAATCACGGAGCGGTGTGAGATCATGAAAATCGATATCCTTAATGCTAATTTTTACTCATCATCGTCTATATATTTTTCTACGAGATGAGATATCAGATTCATTTTCGAGTAGTGATTATAGATTTTCAGAGTTTTTTTCGGATTGTGGATATATGCGCTTCTAGGGTTACTGAGTTCATAGCGAGTTCTGCCTCACGCATTCACCATACTGCTTCTAGTATCTCTAACTTGCTTCTTGTATAGGTCTTATTCCTGACGAGATACTCTATGATACCATATTCTTTGGGTGAGATTTCCACTGGATTTGATCATTTTTTTACTACTTTTCGGCCGAGATCGATACTATATTCTCCAAAAGTGACGATCTCTTCGATTCTCTTGTTTCTACGGCGTCCGAGAGCGATGATACGAGCCTCGAGTTCCCGCATCTCGAATGGCTTCACGACATAATCATCAGCACCGAGATCGAACATAGTCACCTTATCTGACAAGAGTGAGTTCGATGTGAGGACGACTACAGGTGTCTGATCGCCAGATTTCCGGAGTCGTTTGATGAATGTCTGCCCATCCATAACTGGCATATTCATATCGAGCACTATGATATCATAGTGTGCATGGAGCATCTTCAGCGCCTCAGCTCCGCGTACGGCTCACTCAGCCGTATATCCATTGAGTGTGAAGTACTCGATGATATTGGTCCTGATTTTTGGATGATCTTCGATGATGAGTATTTTCATGACATCATTATATACAGAGTAAAAGTGATTGCAATATATTATAATTCATTACTGTAATTATACTTGAAAATCCCTCGATATATAGTATTTTTATCAAAAATGTATAGTAAAAACTTGCAAAATCGTATAGCTCGAATATACTGTGATAATGAGCAAAACTGACAATACGGTTTCTGACATTTTCGTGAGAAAAATATCAGATATAATGTGAAATATCCTCACCAAAAAAGAGATCACAGAACTCTGGCTACGATCTGGCGGATCGAATACGAGAGTCGCCTATGCGATGAGTATACTCCTTGGGAGATGAGTCATAGAGCGGGTTGCAAGTTGAGTCTATATCGTCCAAAATGAAGTAAAGAATACCGAAATCTCAAAGGTATATTGGCAGATCATTGCCAAACTGATCGACGTGCACTCACCGAGTGGGGGAGTGATCGGTGGAGAAAAGGCTCTCGAGTTCCATCTCTCGAACTACTCGATCCCCGATATCCTCATCATCTATACACGAGATACGGCTCTGCGTATCAAGATGATCGACGGCAGGGAAGTCCACTTGCGTACACTTGTATCTGGTCCCAAAACAGGCAAAAAGAATCTCTGGCGGACGATCGCAGACAATGCTGTAACTATCGAGATATGAGCGAAAATCCAGATATGTGGTCGTGAGCTGGCACTCCTCGAGGCTCTCTCACTCCGCCGACATGACGCTGGCGTCGAAGAGGCGAATATTGCTCGTTTTCTCAGGTCTTTTGCCTCATCGCTCGATCGTGATATTCTCGGTGCGCTGACTCGTCTGCGGTATATCCGTCCACTCAACCGTCTCCGAGTCCTTGCTCGCGATCTCGGATACACAGGTCTCTATGCTATAACTCTGGAGATCATTCGGGATGAGGGAGGAGGGTGTTATCTGAATTTGTAGGCTTCTCATATATTCCTCATTTCTGCATATCATGTTGCAGAGTTATTGATACTTTCCCTTTTACTAGTTTAGTAACAGGATGATCATTGGCTGACACAACTCATCCATTTAGCATGAGTCTAACTTGTCCATTTTTGTCAGTATGGTATCTCTTCCAATTATGGTCTATATATCAGCCTTGCCATGGTCTTCAGGCGTTATTAAGTAGAGTGATAGTAGTTTCTAGATGTCATCATTCTGGTTCAGCTGGTATGTTCATTTTTTCTCGTATGAATAAGAATAAAAATAGAGTGTAGAAAAAGTTGCTCATCTGTCAAAAGTTTTTTTGCTTTTTTTTCATTTTTGCCTATGATGCGGTATCTTAAAATAATACAATTGAAACTCCAAAAATACCTCGCACATGCCTGAGTCTGCTCCCGACGCAAAGCCGAAGAATATATCGAGGCTGGACTCGTCACAGTGAACGGGATCGTAGCACATATCGGGCAAGTCGTCGATCCTGAGGTTGATCAGATCGAGTTCTCCAACCAAGTTATCAAGGATCAGGAGAACCTCGTATACTATGTATTCAACAAGCCTCGTGATGTCGTCACAACCTGTCTCTCGGGCAAGGACGATGAGCAGGGGATCATGGATATCGTCAATATCTCGGAGCGAGTGTTCCCGATCGGTCGCCTAGACAAGGAGACTACTGGGCTCATCATCCTCACCAACGATGGTCGCCTCTCGAACTATCTGATGCATCCTCGCTATGAGCATGAGAAGGAGTATGTCGTCGAGGTCTATGGTAAGATCGAGGATGAGGCACTGGATCGTATGAGAAAATGAGTCCGTATCGAGCTCAAGGACAATGGATCTCGTACTCGGATCGTCCGTCGTGTCGAGGGCAAAGATACGGTCATCACTCGCAAGTATACGACTCGCCCTTGTGAGATCACTCGTCTCTCATCGTCGAAGTTCTCGATCATACTCAAAGAATGAAAAAATAGGCAGATCCGCCGCATGGTGGCCGCTGT
>JAYWCE010000073.1:0-4888 GCA_043780775.1 Candidatus Altimarinota bacterium
ATATCATTGTCAGAAAAATTTATTTCTCAGTTACTTACTCAATAGTAAGCTCCTTTCGAAAAAATGTTTCTTTCTCGATCTTCTCGTTTTTGAGAAATCTAGAATTTGTCTTTACTGATAGAGTGTATCATATGTTTTTGGTTGCGTCAATTTTTTCTCATGAATATATCCCTCCGTCTCGCGAACTACATAAGCAGGTATGCTCCATCTCGTAAAAAAGTGACGGCCTATCTGGAGAAAAAGAATTGCCAAAATCCGGCACAACTCCTCACAGATAACTGATATGATGAGTCGATGATGGCGGATATGTGGATGAGATCGTTCGTCTCACTCGGCAAAGGGAAGCGGGAGATGAGTATGAAGCTCACGAAAAAAGAATTCCCAAAGGATCTGATCCTCGAGAAGATCGAGATGTTCGATACAGAGATCCACGACTGGGAGTCGCATCGATCGAGTATCATACACCAGATACAGACTCTCGAGCAGCGGGGCAAGTCTCGCCGTATCATACAGGTGCAACTCACTGGCAAGTATCCGTACTTCCGGGATGAGATCACGGAGCTCCTGACTGACAAAAATGATACTGATAATCTCGCAAAAGAAGTGCAAAAATATAGAAATCGATATAATACCGATGACAAAAAAATCCGAGAAAAAATGATCGCATCACTACTGAGAAAGGGGTTCTCCTACTCGGATATCAAGGCCTCTCTATCTCATGACTAAATTCTAAGTACTAAGTTTTCTCATCTATGTTCATCTGTTCATCATGCTCTGAGACATCACCGAAATGGGTAGGGAAGTGCCCGAAATGCGGCGAGTGGAATACATATCACGAGTCAACCGTACAAAAATGAAAGAGTAAAATATGAGCAGGAAAAGTCCTCGCCACCAAAGGAATCGATCCACTCTCGACAACGAACAAGATGGAGAGATATCCGAGCTCTTCGGGTGAGCTCGATGCCGTCCTCGGTGGTGGACTCTCTGCGGGATCACTCGTCCTCCTCTCGGGAGAGCCAGGAATAGGAAAGTCTACTCTCGCACTCCAGATGAGTGAGTGGTATGCGAGTCGAGATCAAGAGGTACTCTATATCTCGGGAGAAGAACATATCGGACAGATTAGTGCTCGAGCAGTCCGTCTCGGTGTCAGTCATTCGAATATATCACTCCTGACGGAGTCAGATTGGGACTCCATATTTGTCACTATCGAGCGGTCGACTGCCAGTATCATCATTATCGACTCGCTCTCAGTCCTCTCGTCCTCCTCGATCGATGGATCCCCGGGGAGTATCTCCCAGATCCGTATCATGACGGAGATGTGTATGCACATCGCGAAAAAAATGCAAAAATCCATCATCCTCATCGGACATGTGACGAAGGATGGATCGATCGGTGGGCCGAAGTCCCTCGAGCATCTCGTCGATGTGGTACTATTCCTCGAGGGAGTTCGTACGGAGAACTACCGGATACTGAGAGCTCTGAAGAATCGGTTCGGCCCGACGGATAGTGTAGGGCTATTCCGTATGGAAGAGAAGTGACTCATCGATCTGCCCAATCCTGGTATGGAGTTCATCGACTCGGATGGGACGGTACTCTCAGGTTCTGCACTCACATTCACCATCGAGGGCAATCGACCGATCCTCATTGAGATCGAGGCACTCACGACACATACCAAGTTCGGATATCCCAAGAGATCCGCTCGTGGACTCTCTCAGGGCAAACTCGATCTCCTGATCGCGGTGATGAGCAAGTTCACGAGTGTGAAACTCGAGGACTATGATACCTATCTCAATATTGCTCGTGGTATCCAAGTATCTGAGCCTGGAGTGGATCTCGCGTGTATTGCAGCTATATCGAGTAGCAAGCGAGAGCGACCACTCGGCAAGACGATCTATCTCGGAGAAGTATCTCTCACTGGCGTGGTGAAAAATGTAATGTTCCTCGATCGGAGACTCATGGAGGCTCACAAGCTCGGATTCACCCATGCAGTGATCCCTGCGAGTTATGAGGGCAAGATCCCGAAGGGAATGGAGTGCACGAAAATAAAAAATGTGAAAGAATTGCAATAGGCCTTCAAAAAAACCTCTTCCGACTTATCGGAAGAGGTTTTTTTTGCTATTCTAATTAGGCTTCTTTTGTTACCGTTGGTTTCGCAGTTTTTGCCACTGGTTTTTTTACAGGAGAGGTTTTTTCAGTTGCCACTAGTTTCTTTGCTATTGGTTTCTTCGAGGCTACTGGGGCAATACTAGATATATCTACTGTCTTCGGAGTTAGTTTTTTTGGTACGGGTTTCTTGGCGATAGCCGTTGATGTCTTCGCGGCTCGTGTAGCCTCCTTGGCGAATATGATAGCTCGAGCTCTCTCGAGTACTGCTATCTCATCGCTTCCATGTTCGCCGATGAGCGTATCATGATCATTGTAGTGGTATCTGCGACGTCTCCAGATGATGATCCACCAGAATATCAATATGCCAATAGTACTCACGAATATGAGTCCAGTATTCCAAGTTTTGATGATCTCATCATATTCTACCGTCACTGGTATATCTTGGTTACGCTCGACGAGTTGGCGTGTGACAGGATTCATATATGAGAGATTGACTCTGGCGATGAGATGCTTCACTGTATGTGCTTGGACGAGCTTTTCCCATGGCTTGATATATCCACTCTCATCTCGTGCTACACGTGCATAGTAGGCTCCAGGATTCTCGAATAGCACACTGATACTGCGATCAGGATTGATAGATTCTCGTCCGAATCCGAGCCAATTGATACTATAGAGACGATTTGCTTGGGGCAATACAGTACCACCCTCAGCGTTGATTGTGAGGTAGTCGACGACCTTCTCACTGATGATAGCTCCATTTTCATTTTTGATGAATTCTTTTCCTACACTCAATAGCTGAGTACCGTCGAGTTCATGGAGAGTGATACTCCCAGTCGGAGTGATATGTATTGTGCCCTTGTTCTCCACGGGGATAGCGAGAGAGAAGATAGGTAAAAGGTTACCAGAGGCATCACTCGCAGTATTGATATCACTATCAGTAGTGCCGTTTATAGTATTACCTAGAGTGAGTAGTTGATCGGGCCCAGCACTATTGAGAACTGGTGTTTCCCAGAATGGGTTGATATAGTCGATGATCTCTTGTTGTAGGGCTGGATCCGTGAAAACCATCATGAGCCTTGTTCATTTTCTGGTAATCTGTTCTATGATAGATCCACTCTGATTGAATCGAAACAAATTGAGTCCATCAGTATTGATACCACCAGATACTCTCCCACCTCATCCAGAGGTATCGATCTGAATACTCCCGAATTCTGGAGCGACGATCATATCCCCAGATATTGTCACCAATATGAGCGACTGGATACGCCTATTCATCCCGATTGTACCTGACGTGACTATTGGGGCTATCATATTCTTGAATATGATACCAGCGTAATAACCTCCTGGTTGCGTAGTCGATGGGGGTCGAACAGTATAGTTCATAATATAACTCGACCTCGGAGCAATGGTGAATGTACCAGTCTGGTTGAATACTATCCAAGTTGAGAGGAATCTCGGATCAATACTTCCTGATGTAGCGAGGAGACAATCAGGTGTACCATATTCATTGGAGCTCGTGCAGTCCTCGCTGCCCATCATGGACACATATGGCTCACTGGAGTTATTGTAGAGTGTTACGGATCCAGTGGCTGATCAGCCCGGAGCTATTTGGAGTTCTTTTTTGATCGGAGTGATAGCGAGTTCTATACGGTCTCCTTCGCCGATTGCAGAGACCAATGAGAGGCTACTGACAAAGACTAAGACTGAGAGAAATATCTTGAACATAACAAGGATAGGATGATAAATAAGGGAAATCTCTATAAATATACCCATACACTCATAAAAAGCAAAAAGTCCCAACGAGTTCATTGGGACTTTTTTATAATTGATTGTATATTAGAAGTTACCTGTAACAGTAACTACTACTACGTCTGTATAGTCACCTGCTGGAGACTGAGCATTTGGCTGAGCAGATACCGTGAATGAAAAATCATCAGTAGGTCCTGAAAGAGCCTGTGGCTTATTAGATGTATAGATTACGTGAGATGTTGTAGTATTGTTGACCTCAATATTGAGAGCTGCTGTCTGTACAAAACCTCCAATAGTTGAGTCTGTAGCAGCGACGATCGCTGAGGCATACTTGTAGCTATCTACAGCACCGTCGGCTGCGAGTGAGTTGATGAATTGAGTTGCATCACTAACATTCTTGAGTCCACCATTGGTTGATCTCGCCGTGACAGACGCACCATTGGCTGCATTGGTTCCGATCTCGACATTGACTGATCCACTAGAGTATCCTGCTGGAGTGAGGAGACCGAGGTCGATCACACCACTACCCGTGATCGTCATGTTGAGAGTAGGCTGGATACGAGCTTTGATAAGGAGACCATTGATCGTACCTGTTGCTGTACCTGGGAATGCATCATTCCAGACTACAGAACTCGTGAGAGCACCACTACCAGCCACTGTACCAGTACCGATATTTGCAGCACTGACTCCTGATACGAGCATCATACTCGCAAGGAGAGCTCATGAGATGAGCTTATTTGTATTTGTTCGCATAAAAATGGGGTTAAAAAATAATATGCCCCAATACAGTAGCATATTATTTTTTGTTTGTCAAAAATAAGAGTAGTTTTCTTATATAATCATTTCAAGTACTTGATTTTTGAGTATTATAGCGATGTCTTTGGTCTTTTGCTTCCCGTCTATTTCGATTGCCTTGGATCTCTCTGATTGGAATACTGTAGTATAGCTATCGATGATCTGGGATTGCGTACTTCTGATGAATGTTTTCTTATCTTGGCGTGTCATTTTCTTACCGTCTGGAGCGTAGATGAGG
>JAYWCE010000074.1:0-4776 GCA_043780775.1 Candidatus Altimarinota bacterium
GGACTCACAGAGGTGACGATCTCTCAGGGGGTCGTGTTCGCTCTCGTGACACTCCTTGCCTCATATTATCTCCCTCGTATTCTGACATCACAGGTTACAGAGCATGCTCAGGGGCTCGATACCTATCTCGGTGAGACACGCAAGGTCAAAAAAGTCGGTGAAGACTATAAGGTGATTCTCGATGGAGTAGAGTATCTGATCGATATCGATGGAGTGAAATCAGGAGATCGAGTTGAGCTCACAAGTCGCAAGGGCTCACTCTTTCATGGAAAAATAATCGATTAATATGAGCCCTTCGGTCTCTTAATTCTACATTCCACTCGTGAACTAGAATTTCGCTTCACTCATTTTATTCTCTCGTTCCATTTGAATTATGGCAAAAATCCAAGATCGAAAGGTACAAGTACTCAAGCATATTGTCGAAGAATACCTCAAAACTGGAGAAATCATGGGATCCAAAAATCTCCTGAAAAAATATGATCTCCAGGTTTCGAGTGCGACGATCCGCAATGATATGGCATCACTCGAAGATATGGGGCTCATATTCCAGCCGTACAATTCGGCAGGACGACTCCCGACCAATAGAGGGCTCCGTGTTTTTGTTGATTATCTGATGGAGACGATGCCAGGAGTATTCATCGAGGCGGAGCAGACTCTCGCAAATAAAATAGAACAGAACCGTATCGATGATGTCCTCTATGGGCTGGTTGCTCGTCTGACCAAGACAACATGAGAGATCACATTCGCGTGTATTCCATCTCTCGGAACATCCTACTATCTCGGACTCTCGAACTATCTCGAGCGGCATCATGGAGCACTCGGCGAGGAGATGTATCAGGTGATCAAGTGTCTCGAGAACAAGCATCAGTTCATCGATTTTCTCCAGGGACTCGATATCTGACCTCGTGTATCTGCGTTCATCGGTGAAGAGAGCGTCATCCCAGAGCTCGAGTCATCTACCATGATCGTCAAAAAAATCGAAGTCAACGGATATACGGGCTATCTCGGGATCCTCGGCTCTACGATGATGGATTATGCGTTCAATATCACAGCACTGAGACAAATACTCTAATTGAATTTCTGAAAAACGGCGATTTCATCGTTATAAAAATTTGCTTTTTACCCTGTTTCCTCTATACTTCGTCTGTCTTCACTCGTGTATCTGTGGGTCTGACACTTTTTATCTCAGATACTTTTCTCCACATACTATGGAACACGCAATCAAAAAGGCTCTCATGGAGCAATATGCAACAAAAACAGGTGACACTGGATCTCCAGAAGTCCAAGTTGCAATCCTCACATCTCGTATCGAATCACTCAAGAATCACCTCGAAATCCACAAACAAGATAATCACTCTCGCCGTGGTATCGTCATGATGGTAGCAAAACGACGCAAACTCCTCGACTATCTCAAGCGAAAAGACGAAGCTCGCTATACTGATCTCATCGGTAAGCTCGAACTCCGAAAATAATTGCTAAAAGTTAAAAAAATCATAAAATCCCTGTATTCGTACAGGGATTTTTGTGCTCTGTCATCCCGGGCTTGTCCCGGGATCCAGGACAAGAAATAGATTCACTAAAGTGGCTGGATTCCTGCCTTTCATCCTTCGGAGTAATCCTACGGAGAACGGATCGCAGGAATGACAGAAACAACCAAACCCTTATTTTACTATAAATATTACTTTGATATGTTTCCTTTTTTCCCTCAGCGGTCACTCTCGCATCTCCTCATACTCATCTGTATTGTCATCGCAACTCTCGGACTCATGTTCCCAGAGCTCGTCATCCGCTATGGGATGAGTGGGAGATATCTCGAGACAGGTGACTATATATCACTTGTCGTTCAGGTGATACTCTTCCAGTTTCTCCATGGAGGTATCATCCACCTCCTCGCGAATAGCTATTTCCTCTATACTGCCTGACCAGAGCTCGAGGCTCGTATGAGTCGAGATTGCTATACTTGGTTCTTCATCTCTACGACGCTCGTCGTAGCAGGAGCTCTCCTCGTATTTGCTCCACAGAGTCTGACGATCGGGATATCAGGATGGTGTATGGCACTCCTCTCCTATCTCTGGATCGATCTCTATACGACTCGTCATCCGATGGCACCACAGATCCTCGTGATGCTGGCTATCAATATCGGTATAGGACTCATACCAGGCATCTCTCTCGTCGGACATCTCGCAGGAGCTATATGGTGACTGGTGTGGTGGGGGATTGCACGGAACTGGAGGAAATAATTATATATTTATCTTGCTTTATTTTCGCAAATCTACTGCATATCGAAGTCAAAAATCAGTTTGTATCTGATTTTTCTTTATAACTGAATAAGTAAAAAACTCTTCAGTAAGTCATTTTATACTGTAGCGATCTTCATAATATCGAGCTTTTTCTATAGCTTGGAGCTTGTCTATTTCCATTGCAAATTGTCATTCAGAAGTTTTCCCATCTTCATAGTCTAGCCATATCTTTAGGAGATAAGATGTATCTGGTAATATCTCTCGTATGACTTTTTCTTCTATTTGTCTTTTTGTCTCTGGAGTTACGTTGCAATGAGGTGTTATATCTCATACTCTAGGATCTGGCTCAGCGATATCATGTACCAATAAGATATCCTGTACGATTAAAATATCAATTCACAATTTTTCTACTTCTTTTTTGAATTGTTGAGTGACCATCAGTGCTGCTCATATTTGATGCTGTGCGATTGTCTCAGGATTAGGTATATTTCTGAGTACCCATCATTTTCGTTCGAGGTTGGATGCTGGGATATAGAGATTTCAGAGGGAGAGAGCATCTATCCACTCAATACAGTCGTATGGTGTGAGAAGCATATATGAGTGTAAAAATACTTCTACATAGTACGAATTATCTATATTTGTCAATTCAATAAATCCTCTTCAAACAACCTGATCCCGTCGATAGTGGTTGGATACTTGGTGATATCAGGGAACCTGAGTGTACGGATGCACTCGGTGACTGCTCGGATGAGTGACTTCGTTCGCTTGATCTCTCCCTCATGGATATATTCTGTCACTCGGTGGAATCTGTCTTCGTCATGGTTTTTTTCTATGAAAAAGAGTTCGAATTGCCGACGAGGGAGCATGCGGTATCGAGGTGATAGCTCAAAAAGAATTGCATAAAAGGCGAGTTGGAGTCGATATTTCCATTGTTTTACTTTCGCATAGTCGGCTCACTTCCCATCGAAGCTATCGAATCCACCACCAGTCTTGTAGTCAGTGACGATGAGGGTATCATCGGCGAGTCGTTCTATGCGATCTATTTTACCAGTGAGTTGTATAGCACCTCATCCACTATCTTCTCCGGTCGTATTGAGCCAGACTCCGCCTCACTCAGTGCGGAAGTCCTTCTCGAGCGTGAGTTCCCCATATGATTTTCCGACGAGTTCTGTGTAGAGTGTTTCGAGATTTTGTTTTCATTTGGCGAGCCAGGTATCCTCGATTTTCTTCTCGAATCATTCTTTTTTTAGACTCTTCTCGAACTCGCTATAGAGGAGTTCTTTCTTGTAGGAATTATTGATCTTGTAGTCGGTGAAGAAAATCTCGAGAGCAGTATGCATCGCAGATCCGTACGATCCAGCTATATTCTTGGCCCCGGGGAATCTGAGAATATTGTTAGCTACGAAGTGAGTCGGACCGCCACTCGTGATATCGAGGAAGTTCTGGAGAGCGGTCGCACTCATGATGAACTGCTTGTCGATACGATCTCTGAGAAAAGTCTCTTCCTGATTATTATATGGCAGACTCCAGAGTGATTGGCTCACATTTCCTATATTTGTGGCGAGACTCAGCGAAGTAATATCTTTTTGTTCTATCCATTCACTCTGTTCAGACCCAATACATGGAAGGGGCTCATTGGTTCTCTCGTCCATACTCATAGTTGAGTAGCTCACGGTTAGAGTTTTTCGAGCTCGTGTATATCCCGTATAGACGAGTCGCTCGATATCCGCATCATCATCCTTGTCGGCTTCGAGAGGGAGATTTTTTGGCAATGCAGCCCCAGAGATCTTACCAAGCTTGTACTCTCTCTTGGTGAGAAAAGGTACATATACATGATCCCACTCGAGTCACTTTGCCTTGTGGACTGTTATGAGATTGACAGCAGCCTGCTCATTGCCGATGAGATGCGATGTCTCGATACGGATATCATACTTCTCGATCATAGAGATGAGCTCGATAGCGTCCGCGAGCATGAGGAGTGGTTTTTGTTTCTTGTAGTTTCGGATCTCGTTTATCAGCTTTGCTATATTCGCGAGGGATCTCGCCTTCAGCTGATACGGCTCTGATATTGTACTATTATTATTCGATAATTGCTCGAAAAAGTGACTATATATAGATGAAGTAAAATCCTTTTTCTCTCATCAGAGCATCGATATCTGTATCGGATTAGCTTTTGCATCTTCATCACTCTCGTCAGGAAGTACGAGTGATGATGCACCTGTGATAACGTCGATGAGATCCTCGAGTCTAACAGTATGGCTCATATTAGAAATCTCCTTCAGGAAGTATCCGAGATCTCGGATCTCAGGCGTCTCGTGGCTTGAGAGTTGTTCTATCCAGCTCTTGTTCTCAGATTTACGTCCGTGATAGATGTCTCGTGATATCTGCCAGAGCATGAGACGAGGGATATTCCAACAGGGATGGGAGAGTATATCGACGAGTACTTCCTTCAGCTCCTGACTCGTGTTGAGCGAGTGGAGGTACTTGAGTATATTCGTGATGAGTACGATGATCTCGTCCTCCCAGATAGACTCAG
>JAYWCE010000075.1:0-12683 GCA_043780775.1 Candidatus Altimarinota bacterium
CGACCGTACCGAAGTTGACTTTCGCAGTCTGGAATATAGATTCTGTTTTGAGTTCCTGGAATATACCAGTATCGAGGTATGGCTTCATATCAAAAGTCCTCACTTCACCAGTTGTGAAAGTCAGTGAGAGAGTATGATCTGCGAGGGGAGTGACAGACTCGATAGTTGGTATCATATTACTGAAGGGGTTCGATACTAAATGGTCGCTCTCATCATTGGCAGAGTTGCCAGTCTGCGATGAGCTCATCTCTGTGGATCTCTATCCATGCGGATACGAGCTTGATCGGTCTCTTGGGCAATGTACCATCGATCAGCTCAGCTGTCTGTATATCGAATGTGGCTGAAGCATCTTGATAGTGTACATGAATATGTGGAGGATTGTGTTCCTTGGGACCGAAGTACATACGGATAATGATCCCAAAGAACATCGATATAGTAGGCATAGTATGATTTTTTAGATACGAATATTATATAGAGTTTATGTATTTTTCAAAAAGGAATATTTTATAACCCTCCTCACAACTCTAAGTAATCCACCTTCTCAAGTTTTCCCCCGAGCATCCCCCCAAGATCCCCATACATCCCGCCTGTGTTTTTGATCACTTGTTCGAGGAGTTGTTCCCGCTTTTTCCACCGCGACTCGAATGCTCTCCGCTCCTCAGCCACCTGATCCTGCATCTGACGGAACGCATCGATGATATTCTCGACCTTGTCCTTGAACCGAGCACTTGTGAGATAGTTGTAGAGGACCTCCATCTTCTCATCCTTGGACACTAGACTCGTGCGGAGGTGCGACATCGACTCGATCTGTCCACGCAGCATGATGGCGATCGGGAGAGCGTATGACCACTCGACGAGCCAGACTCACTTGTAGAGACCGAACTTGTCTACTCACTTGGGTAGTACTGCCGTCACGAGGATCGATATATCGGCATTGACTCGGAGTCTATCCTCTTTGAGCTTGTCCACCCAGCTCTCTGACCATGCCTTCGTATTCTTGGACTCCCAAGCGATGATCCCGACCGTCCCGCTCATATTCCTGACCTCTTGGATGACATCGGCTCACTTGATCCCTTTCTCGACATCACTGATTGTATCAGTCGGGAAGTTGGTCATGAGGAGTTCGCGGAGTGCATCCTCTTGGATCTCACCTTGTATCTGCATCGATCATTGGTTGGCTTTGCGGTTGGCATCTTCGACCGCCTTCTGTGTCATCTCCAGTTGCTTCTGCATCTCAGCCATACGCTTCTCGTATTCGAGTCGCATCTTGTCGGTGTTGTAGGATTGTTCCTTCTCTATTTGGATTTTGATATCGATTTCCATCAGTTTCTTGGCTTCGATGATGGCTCGTTCTTTTTCTATTTCCATATCCTTGGCTCGCATCTCCATGACTTGTTTTTCTTTGAGATATTGCATCTCTTTGGCTCGTGATTCTTCGTCACGTTTCTTGTAGCTGTCGAGCTCGATGGCTTGTTTTTTGGCTTGTTCCTCGGCTTCGGCTTTGACCTTCACGGCGTAGCTGCGAGCTCGTTCGTCGAAGTCTTTTTGCATCTCGGCTTGGATCGTCGCTTGCATCTCGCCTCGCATATGCTCGAGCTCATGTTTCTGGACATCGGAGAGTGAGAACTGGTGACCACAGTTGGGACAGGTGATATTGTTGGACATAACTTGATAGTTGGATGATTTTGACTATACTCGAGTATATCTATTTTTGATTTTTTACAAGGAGAGAGATGAGCCAAAAAACCACCAGTCTCGACATACAATCAGGGAAGGGAAGTATCCTCGATATTGCTCAGGTATTTCCTATGACGGAGCCTCGTACCCTCGATCTCGCTCGTCACGGTGAGGCGGTGACAGATATCGTAGCGGCAGAGTCACCTGAGTCTATCGATATACGCTGAGATGCGATAATCCGTATCAGTAGGTTTCGCACACTCCAGACACTGGATCTCGCACTCCCCGAGGTAGTCGACCCGACTCGATGGGAGGCTGGACTCCTGGATATGGTGCCTCGCCCGAGGGTACTCGATATCATAGATCCACTCTATATTCCCTATGGAGCACTCGATGTGCGGAAGATGGAGCAAGACCCCCCTTGATCCCCCCTTGACAGGGGGGCAGAAACCAAGAAAACCTATCCCGATCTCTATGCCCGTAAGCTACCGACAGGACTCGTTGCTCGTCGGCTACTCAAGTGAGCTCGTGCACTCTATATGCAACATCGGAGACAGATGATGATGACTCTCATAGGATTCTGTGTATTCTCGATCCCAGTTCTCTCGTATGTAGTATATGCTCTGACACATGGATACTCGACGCTGGAGGATCTCGCAGGTATCCGTGATCCCCAGACGATCCGATCGATGATCTACTCGGCTCGTGGAGATTTCGAGCGGTCGAGTTTCCTTTTTGCACCATTCTCATGGATCCCGATAGCTCCCATCGATACGCTCCATCGAGCATCCGAGGGAGGACTTGCCCTCACTCGTGGACTCGATATGATCACTCAGACACTCCCGATCGATAGTGCTACGGGGTTGACCGTACAAAAAGATACTCAGGATCCGCTCTCCTACCGAGCCGCTGCTCGTGACATATTCCCACTCGAGTCAGTCAGCATAGGGAATCCAACGGATTGGATAGTCGCGAACAAGAGCATACTCGCGAGTGCGAGAGATGAGTTCGTCTCAGCAGGGGAGCTCTACGCTGGAGTGATACCGACGGGCGAGCGGACGATCCGTATGCAAAAAATAGGACGGACAATATCGAAACTCGCGAGTCTCCTCGATTGGTCACTCGCAAATGATGTCAATATAGAGAATATGCTCGGACATACCAATCCACAGCGATATATAGTATTCAATCAGAATCGAGATGAGATCAGGGCCAATGGTGGATTCCCAGGTTCTATCCTCTCTTTTACCATGTACAAAGGGAATATCCTCGACTACCATGCGGATGATGTGTACTACTATGACTGGAATCTGTACCCCTACAAGGAGATCCCACCACCAGGTATCGCACTTCTCACGGGCAACTATGGATTGCGAGATGTGAACTACTATCCAGATTTCCATGAGACGCTCGATCGAGCAAATTCGTTCATCGAACGCTCATGAGATGCGAGTGTGACAACAGCAATAGCAATCCATCAGGGGATTATCGAGGATATCCTAGCCAAAACGGGACCGATCGCTCTCTCAGGTGTGACTGTGCCATTTGACTCGCACAACTTCTCACTACTCATGTCGACACTCGTCGAGAACAAATACGCCCAAGTCAATACTCCGAAGGATATATTGTTCCAGTTCGGATCTGCTCTCCTCTCTACCATAGGGTCCAAAAATCTCTCACTCGATGTGCTCGATATCCTCGAGAAGTATAGACAAGATGGTGAGATCCTCTTCGCCTCTCGTGATGCTGAGATCGATGGATTCCTTGCTCCGTACCGCAAGTCACTCCCATGGGAGCTCTCCGCACCGAATTGGATCTATCCCGTCTGGACATCAGTATCCGGGAACAAGAGTGATCGCTATATCTCTCGAGTCTATCAGGCAACCGTACAAAAAGTCGAAGGCTGCAAATATGAGAATACGATCACACTCTCGACCAGGCATACATTCTCGAAGGCTGATACCGAGGAACTCCAGTCGTATTACAAGATATTTGCAATCACAGATCCAGCCGAACAAGCGAAGCTCGACTTCATCCAGGGTGATAGCAAAAATCGAGCCTATGTCCGAGTCTATGTCCCACTCGGTGCGACGCTCATCGGTGTAGGATCAGATATCACCGTTGCGACCAACGCGTATGCTACCGTATTCTCGACGCTCATCGAGACACCTGTCGGTGCGACGACATCGAAGAGCTGGAAGTATACACTCGATATCCCTCAGTGTGACTCTTATAGCGGATCAGTTGAGTGGACACGACAACCAGGACTCAGGGAAGTAATTGTGAAATAAGAAAATCCATATATGTCCCCTCTTCCTACCAATTTCATCATCTCACCTCAGAGACAGTTCATCAGATTCTTGCTCATCCTATCTGGACTCGTTTGTGTAGTGTTCGGATTTACCCGTAGTCTTGACTCAGGAACAGAAGAGACTCTCTGGGTCATCGATAACTCACTCTCGATGGCAGTCACAGATATCACTACCTCTAGTGGTATCTTCTTATCTCGGTTGGATAGAGCCAAGCAGATTGTTTTATCAGGATCACTCATTATACCAGGTGAACAGGCGATCATGACGGCAGCATACGGAGCAAAGCTGGAACTCCCGATGACAGACAATAGACGAGTGTTTTCAGATACAGTCCGTGGTATTACGGTCCTCAGTCGAGGTGGTGGGAGTAGTGTGATGACTCCGCTCGAGACGATCCGCCTCATCTATGGATCTACTAGACATCTCTCTATCATATGGATCACAGATGGTGAGTTCTCTGACTCGCTCTCCACCCTCTCGGGATGGACTACTCGACCGAGTATCATATTCATTGGAGTGGGGACTCGCTCTGGCTGACCGATACTCCTCGGGTATGATGATGCAGGGCTCCCTAGGTACAAGGAGTCTGGAGGGAATAGAGTCAACTCGATCCGAGATGATACCCATCTTGCATCAGTTAGAGACTCTCTCGGTGCTGAGCTCATACTGCTCGACTCATATACAGATCTCTCTGATATTGCCAAAAGCTCAAACTCGAATAGAATATTCCCATATCTGATGATGATTTGAGTCTTCTTGATTGTTGTTGGACTCATGCTATCGAGGTTCAGATACATAGGCAATCATCCCGTCACTGCGTTCCACCCCTCAAGAAGGGAATCTCCAAAAATCAAACCAAAAAATTGAAACTAAAAATACTCCTCATACTCTCGTCTGTACTCGCTATTTTCACTGTGCTCGAGAGGCAGTCTCTCCTCGTGAATAGCTCACTCGTCCTCGCGAATGTGATTCGTGATATGACTCGCTATTCATGAGATCCAGCATGGGTGACTCGGTACAATGAAGCGATCTGGCTCTCGGGTAGTGGACGATATAGTGAGGCGAAGACGCTCCTCGCACCACTCCTGAACGATACTACCATCGAGCAAAAATCAGAGATAGCCGAGCTCTATGGTGATCTCATCCATTCCACGAGCGGTACTCTCGATGATACGATCCATATGTATGAACGGTCACTCTCATTTGCCCCATCCGATCGAGTGACTGACAAGATAGAATATATCAAACAGATGAAGGTTCAGAAAACAGGATCTGGAAATACAGAAAAATCTACAAAAACAGACTCAGGTTCAAGAGAGCGAGAGGCCAAAAAAGTAGAACTCCAAAAAACTGCTGGAGAACGAGATCAGTATCTCGGGAATAGTGTATCATCTCAACGTGGAGTGCGGACTGATCTCCAGAGACTCATCGAATCCGTTCAGTCATCAGGGGGCACTATAGTAACTCAAGATTGGTAATGAATATATCACAAAAAACTATCATCGCAACCGTTCGTCTCTATCAGAAAACTCTCTCACCGGATCATTCTTTTTGGGCTCGGGGACTCTCTCATACACCATATTGTCGACATATGCCGAGCTGTAGTGACTATATGATCGAGGCAGTAGAGTCCAAGTGAGCCATCATCTGAGTTGCAAAGTGAATTGCCAGAATTGGCAGGTGTAATCCGTGGAACAAGGGAGGATATGATCCAGTGGATAAGTAGCTGTTTTTTTATCCAATTTTTTATTTGATTTCATTCCTCCTTTCTCTACACTTTTCCTATGCTCTCCTTCCTGTTGCCTCATCACGAGATCGGTCACTATTCGGGCTATCAGACTCGTGTTTTTGCTGACTACTTCTGGGAATTCACAGGAGTAAAAGATATAGCGAAGCTCGCAGAGATATACAGATGGGCACAAGATGAAAATATCCCACTTCTGATCATCGGTGGTGGTACGAATCTCCTCTTTGCATCTGCTCGATTCGAGTGAGTTGTCATCAAGAATTCACTCATAGGCTGGGAATATGATAGTGACAAAAAAATGCTCCACACATACTCAAATGAGTCAATCTGGGAGATTGCCAGTCATCTCGAAATAGATCATAATGAGCCAATCTGGCATCGATTCATCGGATTGCCCGGTTCTATCGGTGGTGCAATATATGGGAATGCTGGATGCTTCTGACTCGAGACGGAGTCCAATTTTATCAGAGCAACTGTATATGATATGGTCCTCTGAGAGAGCAAAAATCTCTCGAAAGAGGAGATGAGTTTTACCTATCGTCACTCATATCTCAAAGAAAATCCCCATCTATTCCTGATCGGGGCATGTTTTGATCTCAGTGAAAAACGAGAAAAATATCACTCCGACATAGACAACATATACTTCCGTGAGCACCAACAGCCAAAAGGGAATAGTTGTGGTTCATTTTTCAAAAATCCAAGTAAAGAAAACTTGGCAGGCGCACTCATCGAGTCGGTCGGACTCAAGGGATATCGTCATGGTGGGGCATATTGGTCAGATCTCCATGCGAACTTCCTCATGAGTGATGGCGAATCATGTCCACCATCTGATCTCGCCGAGCTCGTTCGTCATACGCAAGAACGAGTGCAACATGAGAAGGGAGTAGAGCTCGTGAATGAGGTGAGAATCATAGAAAATCCCAAAACTAAATAGTAAGAATATGTTCTCATTTCAGCTCCTCAATCATCCCGAATCATTCTCCATGGATGAGTCGCGTATCGCTCAGATTTTTGCACTTGTGGCGGAGTCGGTAGATGTCCCTCAAAATGGAATACTCAATATTGCACTCCTCTCAGATGATGAGATCCAATTGCTCAATCGTGAGCACCGAGGGATCGATAGCACGACAGATGTCCTCTCGTTCCACTATTTCGATGACTTCTCAGATACGTGATCAGACGACACGGCAGGGGAGATCATCCTGTCTGAATCTAGAATCGTCTCGCAGGCTCTCGAACACGGTCACACATCACAAAAAGAATGCGAAATACTGGTACTCCATTCAATTTTGCATATAATAGGGTTTGATCATGAGACAGATGAGGAATATGCAGAGATGTGGGGATATGAGGGGGAACTCAGAGAAAAACTAACAGATTTTAGTAATTAACTATCTATAATATGGGAATCGCACTTGCAAATAGTACTCCTGAAAAAGAGGAAATACAGATACCATCTAATCCAAAGCAACGATGAGAATGGTTTCATCAAAAATACGGAAAAATACTACTATCACATATAGATATATTGACATCTATATGTGGAACTCTCCAAAAGTGACAAAGTATATCGTTTACAGAGATCAAAGATGGATATGTGCATGCTCACTATGGAAAATATAGTATATATTTTCCCGTAGATACTACTGAAATGAAAATATCTGAATGGATAAAGAATTTTAACCTTGTGATTGATGGCAACTCAGTTCCAGTAGATACTGGTATATCTATTGTTCCTCCAAGTATTGAGGTAGTCACAGTTACAAAATCAAAAACTATTAGTGCCATGAATACCCTATTTCCCCCAAGAGTACCAAATATACCACAAACATCCAAAACTGTTTTTATCAAGAGGGAAATTAAAATTATGAAGAAATAAACCCGCATTTCCCTAAAATTATCTCACTTTGGTGAGATGAAAAATGTGGATACAATGGACCTCGTATACTTTTTTATTTTTTGATTTGCTTTCTATCACTCTATCTCTATAATGCGACCCATCTACACGGCGGGATAGCTCAGTTGGTAGAGCAATGGATTGAAAATCCATGTGTCCCCGGTTCAAGTCCGGGTCTCGCCACCACAAATATTTAAAAAACTCTCTTTGAAAAAAAAGGGTTTTTTTGTGGTGGGCCGGACTGGAATCCGAATTGTGTTCGAGACCTGACCCAAGTCAGGTCTCTACGATGAGGAGAGGCGGGTCGCGGACGGTGGAGGTGAGATATGCCTCGAATGGCATATCGAACAAGTCCGGGTCTCGCCACCACAGATAAACAAAAACTCTCTCGAAATTTCGAGAGAGTTTTTTTGTATTTAGTCATGCCGATTGATCGTCTCATCTCTGTGTGGGATTGCCTCAGTCGGGAGGATATATGTGACCTTGGATCCGATCGCTATATCACCTACGATACTCGATGTGAGTACCTCATCATAGTCATCGATCTCTGGTGCTGCCATCTCAGGACGGACTATCACTAGTGTATCCTTGATATCCATGATATATCCTGTTTGTTGTTTTCATTTTCTCGCTACGAACTTCGCATCGTAGACAGCGTTCAGAACTGGGGTGATTTCTTTTATGCGATTTTTTGCGATAGACTCATCGATCTTGTTCGGGAGCTTCGAGCTGGCAGCAAGAGGCTCATCATGATACTCAAATATCCCAACTGATTCGAACTGGTACTTGGCTACGAAGTCCATCAGTATCTGAAAATCCGCATCCGTCTCGCCCGGGAACCCGATGATGAAGCTCGTACGGATAAAAGAAGCAGGGAAGTGAGCCCGGATATACTCGATAAAGCTATCGATATGAGCTCGATCGTAATGGCGACCCATCAGTTTCAATATATTCTCACTCGCATGCTGAAATGGGATATCAAAATATGGGAGAAAGTGCTTCAAATCAGTCAGTTTCGAGAGGTGATCGAGGGTGAGGATATCTGGATAGAGATAATAGACTCGATACTTGGCTCCCGTTCCTGACGCCGTGATCGCCTCATCGATCGCCTGGAGCATCTCGATGAGCTGAGGTTGACCATCATAGATATCCGTCCCATAGCGAGTCGTATCCTGTGAGATGATCTGGATCTCCTGGATCCCTTGATCGAGCATGAGCTGGACCTCCTTGACTATACTCTCGA
The DNA here is from genome assembly GCA_043780775.1 of Candidatus Altimarinota bacterium. Classification (GTDB taxonomy): domain Bacteria; phylum Patescibacteriota; class Gracilibacteria; order BD1-5; family UBA2023; genus JABFSX01. The sequence continues at coordinate 8,877 of JAYWCE010000075.1, forward strand.
TCGGACGAGAGGTCTGGCGACCACGGATGGTGGGAATAATACAAAATGTACAATTGTTGTCACACCCCTCTGCCACCTTGAGATACTCATATCCGAACGGTGCATGCATATAGGCTCTGACCTCGTCACCTCTCCAGACAAACGCTTTCTTGCCCTTTCCTGGTGCCTCGATCGATGCAAGATAGTTTGAGAGAGTTTTTTCCTTGGATTGCTTGTGAGCCTGTTTTGCCTTCACGATAGCTGAGAGGTTGAACTTGGATTTTTTCCCGAGGACGAGCTCTTCGATGACCGAGTATGACATAAATGGTACGATCGAGACAAGATTTTTGAGCCCAGCGAGAAATGCATCATCCTTTACACTCACATAACACCCCATGAGGATGAGTTTCTTACCAAGATCATCGTAATAACTCAGCGTATTCTCTGACTCCTGGCGAGCCGACGAGAGGAATCCGCAGGTATTGACGATCACATAATCGGTCTCACGAGCCTCAGGATCCTCGATATACTCTATCGGAGCTCGATCAGAGTACTTGAGTATCTCACCGATGGCGAATTCGAGATCGACCATATTTTTGGAACAACCGAGATTGATAGCAGAGAATGCGAACATAGAGTTGAGAGATTAGAACTTAGAAAAATAGGCAATCAAAAAACTTCGCGAAGTATAGAAAAAAACTTGCAAAAAGCAAGGAGTTGATTAAAAGCTCAATATCGCCATAAATTCTCCCTCCGTTTTCCCCAATTTTTTCCACATTTTTGGTATCAGTGATCCGATCGTGAATCCTGGGATCGTGTTGACCTCCAGGAAGTAGAGAGCTGATCCATCGTATCTCCAGTCGATACATACGATTCATTTCATTCCGATATATTCAGAGATTTTCTCGCTCTCTGCGGAGAGTTTTTTTGTCAGAGAGTGATCTCGGTATCTTGACTCAGATCTTCTCGATGAGAGAGGTTGGTCCGATACTTGTCTATGCAAAAAGAATGCACTATAAAAGATGATTATACATATGGACACCAAAGTGTCTATATGAAGGTTGTTACTTGTCCATCTTCTCAATACACTCCATGAAACATCGGGATCACGAGATCGTAGGTTTTGTATTTCGTGAGAAACATATCGAGCTCAGCAGGAAAGTCGAATACTTCAGTCGTGTGTCATGCGATCTTGACCTATTCATTCATATTGGCACCGCTGCGGAGTGCGACTGCCCGTTCCGTTGAGATTCATCATATTAGGATAGCGATGTGCATAGGATTTTCTTAGGAGCTAGCAGTATAGGACAAATGATAAAAAACTCAAAATCTTTTGCTTTCCATCTGGTGACGTCTATACTATCATTAGTATTCGTGATATCTTTTTCCTATGCGGAAAACTTGGTTTTTGCTGATAATGATATTTTCACTCCCATTCGCTACTTTTGCGGGTGTGGATTTTTTTGCATTATTACCCAATCCTATTGGAGATGACACCCTTGGGGAATATATTGAGATCAGGAATACAGGATGTCAGACTATCGATATCAGTGGCTATCATCTCTATGATGCAGCGAGCAAGAACTATGTGATACCGAATTCGACCGTCATTGTATCCCATGAGAATATGAGGTTTCCCTATGCGACAACTCGTATAGCGCTCAACAATAGTGGTAATGAGTCGATCACACTGTCAGATCCGACAGGTACAATAGTCGATACTGAATCATATTCCGGGACACAACGAGATAATATAGTGATCTATCTGACGACAATGGATGAGAATTGTAGTGTGACTCCTCGTCCAATAGAGAATAATACTGGAACCACGAGCACAGGAACGAGTTCGATAGGAGAGGCAAGCACTGGAACGGTAGATTCAAATACTGGAACAACAGAATCTGGATCCTGAGCTTCAGAAACCTCAGGATGACAGGGCACTGGAACGACGAATGCTGGATCGGTGATATTGGATTCTGGGCGTACCAATTCAGGAAATATAAATACGGGAACGAGTTCGACAGGAGACACAAGCACTGGAACCCTCATTCCTCAAGATGAAGGATCTTCGAATACTGGAACGATAGACACAAGCACTGGAAGCACGAGCACAGGTACAGCAAACACCAGAACTACCGAATCAGGGTCATCCATAGTAGAGATGCTATTTCCCGAGATTGTTCCCACTCAGCAACAACCAACCAATGCCATATTCACATGAGGAATCTGGGATTGTGGAACGAATCAGCCATGTCGAATCAATATCACATTTGACCCGATTTTCACGGGCTCATTTTTGTCTCGCAACTATCTCTGCGAAGTCATCACAGCAACAGCTACACTCACAACCTGCAATCCGAATACACTCTATTTCTCTACTGGCAGTTCGTTCAGTTTTCATCTCACGAGCAAGGTCGATCCGAGTCAGTCGAGGACGGTGAGTTGGACGGTGAGATTCGCTGTTTTGGAGAGTACGAGTTCTACTATTTGAAATACAGGAACGGGAATGGCAGATACTGGATCCTGAGCTTTCTGAAGCTCAGGATGACAGGGTACTGGAACAACGAACTCATGATACACTGTATCTGGTATCACTCTCCCCGAAATCATCCCGACATACCAGAACTATACGAACGCGACTCATTCTGGGGATACGCTCATCTGTGTGACGAGTCCGTGTCGGGTGAATTTTACTCTCGATTCTATTTTCACGGACTCATTTCTCACTAAAAACTATACCTGTGAGATACGCTATGGTACTGGAATATATGACTCATGCAATCCTCCACAACTCTATCCGATCGGAACTGGATCGATCGGTATCACTCTCATTCACAAGTCCTCATGAACAAGAGAGAGCAAAATACTAGAAATCATCCAGAATATCTTGCCACCAGTCATTGCCAATATCGGAGCTCTGTCGTCTATTACAACCCTCCCTGATACGAATCCTCCGATCGCTATACTCGAGTATGATGGTAAGATGAAGAGCTATCATGAACAGATCGGAGACTATGAGATGAACTGCTATACTCTCACTTGTGCAATCAATCTCACAGCAGATCGCTCGTATGATCCCGAGTGAGGCAAACTGAGATGGCTCTGGTACTACGGCTCCAATGATATCAAAATCACGAAAGATCCAGGTGAGCGTAAATATGGACTCGGAGATCATGAGATATGGCTGCGTGTGATCGATATATGAGGTAATGTCGCCGAAATCAGGTACAAGATCCATGTTCTCGGCCCAAGAGAGAAAATCGAAACAGTAAAAGTCGAAAAGAAAACGAAGACCAAAAATAAGGAGAAATCCTGAGCTGTAGACATCTCAGGGTGACAAAAAAAGAAGAAAAAAACGAAACCAAAGAAAATGGATTTCTTCGATCCACCACATGTCATCCTGCAAAACTCTAAGTTCATAGAGACAGAGAATGGATATCTCTGTCAGACAACCACTCGCAGCTGTAGCCTGAATCTGACTCTCTCAGGATCACAACGATGAATCATCTATACCTGGAACTATGGAGATGGAGAGGTGGTGATATCCAAAAATCCAAAATCGAGACTATTCGTACCAGGGACCTATACGATCCGAGTCACCGCAGGCTATGATAGTGGGACGACGCTCTGGACTCGAGATATCCGAGTCGAGGTCGTGAAAATCAAAAAATCAAAAAAAGTAAAAGCAAAAAAAGCTCCAAAACCAAAAACAGTTATAAAAAAAGTGGCTATTTCCCCTATAATTATTCCACCTATAACCGAACAGATAGTAGAAGAGGATATCCCGTATACGACGATTGCACTCATTTCGGGAATCATACCAGTGAT
>JAYWCE010000076.1:0-12588 GCA_043780775.1 Candidatus Altimarinota bacterium
CCGGCAGTTCTCGAGTGTGTTGTTTGTGTTATTTTGTTTTGTATTCCTCTACAGATTCGACTACAGATTCGACTGACTCAATAGACTCGAGATCCTCCCGCTCCTCATCCAGTTCACTGCACTCGGTGTGATGCTCGGGATCGGCTATGTTGGGTACAAGGCACGAGATACCATGGGATACATCGATCTCGCGATCGCACTTATCGCTACACTCATCATCTCATCACTCTATATCGATTACTTTTTCGGAGTATTCGCCGTGTCGATCTATCTGACGACTATAGCTGCTATCACTATCATCCGAGGTATATCGATCGATCGCCCACTACTCAGGACTATTGGTCTCTATATCGGGACTTTTGCACTGATCAAGATCCTCGGCTATGATCTCTGGCAAGATGATCTCGGAGCCATCACGCGTGTTGTCGCTCTCATGATCGCTGGAGGAGTCATGATGTATCTCTCACAACTCTATGGCAAATATGTCTCTCGCTCGTGGCAGGAGGAGTTTTCGCTGTCCAATATATTTGATTCAGTGTCAGGAGAAAAAGTAAATGAGACAGATATCTCGGATATCACCCCAGATGCCAATCCATTCACCGGAGAACTTGCTCAGGATCTCGATAAAATCGATGTGAGCGGTATATCCGCAGTAGAATTTATCTCTAATACAGGATCATCATTCACCGTTCGGCGATCAGGTCTCATCAAGCTCGCTCGATATATCACAGACTCCCTCCACAAGACAGTATTTGCCCCTAGAGAACTCTCGAGTGCCCATGACTACGTACTCGGATATCTCCAGAGCAATCTCCCAACTCGAGACCTCGAGAGTATGTTGGCAAAAATCGAGAAATGGATACAGGATGGAGGATCAGTAACATTTATCAACAAATAAAATATGAAACGGTATTTGCTACTATGGATTTGGTATTTGCTAGTATGACTTGGTATAGCTTTGGTGATTCATTTTTCGACATTATTTCTGAGCGTCATGATGACTCGTCATAATACGACTATAGGAGTGATTTTCCCATATCAGACTGATGGATGTAGTCTATATGTGGATGGTGACTATGCTGATTGTTGTGATGCACACGATAGGGCTTATTGGCAGGGCTGACCCATGTACAAAAAACTCCTCGCAGATGCTGAGCTCTACGCGTGTATCGCTCAAAAATGACACAATTTCCGTGAAAATTGGATGTTTGCTTGAGTTCTTTTTTGAGGTAATCCTGGAATTCCCACTCCATTTCGTTGGGGATTTGGCTACCCATACCCCTACTATGATATCAACCAATAAAAGCCTATGATAGATACTATTATTCATATAGACCAAATATTTATAGCTCAAATGAGCGTATATCATACTGGTATACTTGATGCTATTATGATAGCCCTGACGCAGATATGAGACTTTTGATTCATCTGGATCTTTGGTATTATCCTGATGCTTACTCTCTCATCATATCGGGCAATCGGGTATGTATTTTCATTTGCGATGATTATGAATATTGCTCTCTGAGAATGACTCCTCAAACATCTATTTTATAGATCTCGCCCGTTTGAAGAACTCTCAGATATAGTATTGCTTATTCCTGAGCCTATTACTTCCTCTTTTCCATCAGGACATGCGAGTGCATCCTTGTGTTTTGCGATACTATTTACATACTTTTTCTGGAAGCGATCCCGTCTATCTGTAATCATGATCTGGATCATAGCACTCGGAATTACTCTCTCCCGTCTCTATCTCCAGGTACATTATCTGAGTGATATCCTTGGAGGGGTGGTTGTTGGTTGTTTCAGTGCTCTCGGTGGTATATATCTCTATACAAACCGATATCAACGTTATAGACAAAATCAGATCGTACAATCTATAGAATCCGATATATATGCACTAGGACATATCATATCTCATATCTTTGTTCCGATTATCCGTATTCTCTGGTATTGGCTGGAGCGTATACTGCTCATCACACTCCTTCTCACTCTCACCGTGTGACTCGCATGGTGGCTCTCACAGAAACCGACTCTCTACAAGGACTGGGATCCGATGGACGCTATCCTCCCTGAGATCTCATGGTCTGGAGATACCGTCACGATTGCTCATATTCGGGATTTTGTATGGAAGAGTGAAACTGACTATACGCCGAGATACTATACTGGGACTTTTGCTATCGCAGATATCGAGGCACTCCACTATGTGATCACTCCATTTTCTGATCGTGATGGTCCCGCTCATACGATGCTCACATTCTCATTCTCGGGTGGCAGACATGTTGCTATATCAGCAGAGATACGCAAAGTGAGGGGACAGACATTCGACGCTATCGACGGCATCCTCAATCAATATCAGATTGCCTATGTTATCGCCACAGAGTCAGATGTGATAAAACTCAGAACTGACTATCGAAAGAATGAGGTCTATATGTATCCGATTAAAACTGAAAAAGAAAAGATCCAGCTCCTTTTTCGTTCTATGCTCGTAAAAGCTGACCGACTTACCAGAGAACCAGAATTCTACAATACACTCTGGAGTAACTGTACAACCAGTATCCTCGATCACGCCAATAGTCTGCGTATCGACAAGCTCATAGTGGGCAAGTATAGACTTCTCCCATCTCACTCCGATGAGATCGTCTATGTAGCAGGACTCATAGATACACAGCTTTCGCTTCCTGATGCTAGATCATACTATCGTATAGATGAACTGGCTCGATCGAGTACTGGTAGTGCAGACTACTCCGCTACGATACGCAAGCCAATCAAATAGATATATACATCCCTACTTCGGTAGGGATTTTTTCAAAATCTTTTGACTTTCGCTTGACTCACACTACTCTCTAGACAAGTTAATTATCAATATATGGCAAAAAATCTCGTGATCGTGGAGTCTCCAGCAAAGGGAAAAACTATCGAAAAATTCCTCGGATCAGACTATAGAGTGGAGGCGTCATTCGGGCATATTCGAGATCTGCCTGCGAAGAATATGGGAATCGATATAGCAGGAGGATTCATCCCAGCATACGAGATATCCCCTGAGAAAAAGAAACGAGTCACAGAACTCAAAAAACTCGCCAAGGAAGCTGATAAAATCTGGATAGCGACCGATGAGGATCGTGAAGGAGAGGCTATAGGATGGCACCTCTGTATGGCTCTCGGACTCGATCCGACGAGTGTGGATCGTATTGTATTCCATGAGATCACCAAGACCGCTATCGAACACGCTATAGAGACGCCTCGCAAGATCTATCTCGATCTGGTCAATGCTCAACAGTCTCGCCGTATTCTCGACCGTATCGTAGGATATGAGGTCTCACCAGTACTCTGGAAAAAAGTCCGACCAGGGCTCTCGGCCGGACGAGTCCAATCAGTCGCAGTCAAGATCCTCGTCGAACGGGAACGCGAGATCCGAGCATTCATCCCAGAAGAGAGCTGGAAAATCATGGCCAAAATCGGCGGAGCAACTCCCATGATGATAGAACTCACCAAGGTTGGTGGCAAAGCAGCACGAATGAAAACTGAGACAGATATTCAATCCTTTTTTACGAGTCATGGGATCGATTTTTCTGTGGCAAATACACAGAAGGATAAAAAATGAAACCTGATTTTTACATTTCCTCAGAATGAGGAGTTCTCTCTCATAGAGAGCGAAGTAAAGGCTGGGACTCGTACTCCGGGTGCTCCATTTACTACTTCTACTCTCCAGCAAGAGGCATCACGCAAGCTCGGATATGGTGTCAAGATGACTATGGATATCGCTCAGAGACTCTACCAGAATGGTCATATTACCTATATGCGAACTGACTCCGTGAACCTGTCGGATCTCGCGATCGGTGCTGCTCGGGATTTCATAGAGAAGGAATATGGAAAAGAATATGCGATGCCAAATGGTCGCAAATATAAAACAAAACAAGCCTCGGCACAAGAGGCACATGAGGCAATCCGACCGACAGAGATCGCGAAGAGTCCAGATCGGATCTGACTCGACGCGATGGAGGCCAAGCTCTACCGTCTCATCTGGGAACGAACCGTAGCATCTCAGATGCAAGAGGCACTCATCGAGACGACGACCTATCACTTCTCTCCTGTATCTGCACCGAGTGAGGACTGGATAGTGAAGGGTGAGGTGATCAAGTTCCCAGGTTTTATGAAACTCTATATCGAAGGAACGGATGACGAGAATGATGAAGAATCCGACAGCAAAAAACTCCCAGCCGTGAAGAAATGAGAATCAGTGAAGTCTGAGAACTTTGCTGGAAATCAGCGTTTCTCACTCCCACCACCACGATATACAGAAGCTGCACTCGTAAAGAAACTCGAAAGTGAGGGAATCGGTCGACCATCGACCTACGCTCCGACTATTCAGACGATACAAGATCGAGGCTATGTCGTGATCGAGGCGAAGAAGCTCGCTCCGACCGATATAGCATTCGTTGTCGTTGATTATCTCGAGCAAGAGTTCTCTTGATTTATGCAATATAGCTTCACCGCTGAGGTAGAGAGCCAATTCGACCGTATTGCTGATGGCAAGCTCGAGTGGACACAGATGCTCGGAGAATTCTATACTCCGTTTCATGCGTCGATCGAGGAGGCACTCGGTGCTGAGGGGAGATTCTCTGGAGAACGGATACTCGGAGTCGATCCTGCAACCGGTCGGACGGTACTCACTCGTATGAGCCGATTCGGTCCAGTGATCCAGATCGGTGCACCATCAGAGCTCGCCGAAGAGGAGAAGCCTCGCTACGCGAATCTCTCCCCAGGCATCTATATCGAAGATGTCACACTCGAACAAGCTCTCGGACTATTTACTTTCCCGAAGGATATCGGATCCTACGAGAACCTGCCACTCATTGTCGGTCAGGGCAGATTCGGCCCATATGTGAAGTGGGGAGACGCGTTCATCTCGATCCCTCGGTCGGAGGATCCTCAGGTAGTCGATCATGCTCGGGCAGTCGAGCTCATAGAGGCAAAAAAGATCGAAGACGCACCCGTCGGAACCTACGAAGGAGAATGATATACGAAGGGGAAGGGGAGATTCGGTCCATTTCTCAAGTGGAAAACTCTCTATATCAATGTTCCAGCTCGGTTTGATTTTGATAATCTCACTGAGGCAGAGGCGAATACTCTGATCGCTGCAAAAGTCGATAAAGAAGCAAATCGCTATATCCATAATTGGCCAGAGCTGAAGATCTCAGTCGAGAATGGACGATATGGTCCGTTCATCAAGTTCGGTAAGGAGAATGTCTATCTCAAACGAGGAAGCAAAAAAATCACAGAAATAGAAGAGATCAAAACTCTGACTCTCGATGAGGTGAAAGAGATGATCGCAGACCAGGTGCCTGATGCATTCAAAGAAAAAAAGAAACCAGCGAAAAAAGCAGTAGCCAAGAAACCAGCTGCGAAAAAAACCACACCGAAAAAAAAGTAATCTCTCAAGTTCTACAGTTTCACAAGATTTATCTCTAGTGCTGTAGAACTTTTACTCTCTAAAAAAACTCAGATAAATATGACATTTTTTGATAAAGCAAAACGATTTTTTGAGCCACTAAAATATAATAAATGGTTCACTTTTTTATCATGTTTGAAATATAGTATGTACGGCATATACGGTATTGTAGCGGTACTTATTATTCGAGGATCACTTCGAGCTATTGAGAATAAAAGTGTTGAACAATATACACTTAATGTTGATATCTTCATATGGCTTATGGTTGGGTATTTTGTTGTCACATGGTTTCTAAGGTCTGCTGATTGGCCAGATCTCTATCATGATCTAGAGCGGTGGATATATAGAAGATATATACCCACGATTGTTCAACTCGATAATAACTATCTGGAAGGCATTGGTACTGGTAAGATGATATCAATCCTGCGAGAATGAAGAACAGTATGGGTGGATCAGTTATTGATATTTCTCAAAGAGAGCTCAAGAATGATAATTGCATTGATATTTTTGCTCTATCTCATAGCTCAAGTTCAATATATCTATGTGATCGGATTGCTAGGATGACTTATCATCATGTATATCAGTGTTATCTATATTGATGCAATTGCTCATAAAGATCGAAAAGTACGAACCAATGAAAAGGGTGAGCTCGGGCGAAAACTCGTCCGCATAGTGATGTCAAAGAATGAAATTCTCCAAAATAATACTCAAGAACTAGAGCTATCTAGGGTAGAGGATTCTGTAAACATTATTGACGCTGCAAACTTCAGGTTACAACGATCCATGTTTTTTATCTTTAATTCAGTTCGGCTATTTGCCCTTGCAATCAGACTATTTGTTCTTTTTGTGATTGGATATTGAGTTTTTAATGGTATTTTTACGCTCACAGAATTTGCAACCATCATGGCAATGATTATTGTATTTGAGTCGTTTCTTTTTGACTCTACAGATTTTTATAAAAATTTCACAAAAGACTTCTCTGATATTGAGAAACTTTGGGAAGTATTGGATAATTGACCTCAGTTGAAAGGATACGACTCTGGCTCTCCTTTTCTCAAAAAAGCCAAAGATATAGAAATCCAAAATATCTCATACGGATACAATGAAACAAGGGTATTCGATAAGTTCTCTCTCACGATCAAGAGAGGACAGAAGACGGCACTCGTAGGGGCATCAGGAGGAGGCAAGACAACTTTCATGAAGCTGATCGCAGGATATCTCCATCCCGAGAGTGGATCTATCTCAGTACTCGGAAATCAGCTCAATGAGATAGCACTGCGTACATACTATCCTCACATAGGATATCTCACTCAGGACCCAGGAGTATTCGACGCGACGATCAGGGAGAACTTGTTATCTGCACTAAGTGGTAAATGAGATGAAAAAGTAATAGAACAAAAACTCATACATGCTCTCCGTCTCGCACATTGCGACTTCGTATTCGATCTCCCACTCTGACTGGATACCGAGATCGGTGAACGAGGAGTTCGACTGAGCGGCGGACAAAAGCAGCGACTCGCTATTGCCAAGATATTCCTCAAAGATCCTGAGATCATATTGCTCGATGAACCGACCTCTGCACTCGATAGCTTCTCAGAAGAGGCGATCACGGTCGCACTCGATGAGCTCTTTCGGGGCCGTACCGTCATCATCGTCGCACATCGTCTCCAGACCGTTCGCAAGGCTGATGACATCATCGTACTCGAGTGTGGACAAGTCGTCGAGCGATGAGCTCATACTGATCTCGTTGCAAAGTGAGGAATATACAATAGGATGCTCGAGTTACAGAGTGGATTTTAATTATTTTTTATTTTTATATGTTTCGTTTTTTTTGCTTCCTTTTGATTATATCGAGCTCAGTATCTCTCGCTCATGGAGCGGCGAGAATCTCGAATATAGAGATGGCGAGAGAGCTCGTTGAGATCATAAAAACTCGAGCCAGTATCGAAATGACAGGATGAGGAGATTCTACTTTTAAGCTTCTATCTGAGAAATATTTTCACGATCTTGATGCTTTTGCTACGAGGTATGCGGCTCCATTTCGAGTGTTTGCACTGCGTCCTACTATCGACCGATCCCTCTCATATCGTCTCCGTATCCAACAATACAGCCTCTCGTGTGAGATCGCAGCTCTCCGTATTATCCTCGAGCATCTCGGCGTAGTTGTCACTGAGGATGATATATTCGCGAGTATTCCACAATTTCCTGCGGCATATAGTTCTGGTGGTATCTGGTGAGATCCTGATATTGAGTTCGTTGGCTCCTATACGGGAGGTCAGAGCAAAAGAACAGGTTATGGAATATATGAGTCACCACTCGCAGACTATGCTCGGAGCTACTCACTGCGGACAGAGATTATCAATCAGGCAGCATATACTGGGGCAATGAATCCTGAGATACATTTAACTCAACTGATCCAAAAACTCGACAATCCCAATATGCATATACTCCTCTGGTGAGACTATTGTACTGATACGAATTATGAAGATGGAGTCCTCTCACAGTGAGGGAGATGACTATCCAGGTTCTTCCCACTTCCAGCTCGCAACTATTGTGTCCGTTCTGCTGATAATCGGATTATCTCTTGGAGAACTCCGGTAGGGAAAGAGATGGTCGGGCTCTCCGGAGAACATGCATTCGTCCTCCTCGGATATATCGGCTCACCGAGCAGGCCGAGTCATCTCATCGTCTGGGATACCTACACGGGTAGGCATATCTATCCAATCTCTGAGTGGATGCGGAAGTGGTCACTCATACAGTATCGTTCGCTCATTATTTCACAATAAAAAATATAATTATATACCCCTAGTGGGTATTTTTTGTATAAAAAATTTGACTTCTCATACCAATATCATACTATGACGAGTATCTCCTAATGTATACCTATGGCTCACGCAAAAAACCAGAAGAAAGTAACTCTCGATTCAAAAGAGAAGGAGGCAAAGAAACTCGCGAAACATCTCGCAAAGGAGCAAGCAAAAGAAGCTAAAAAGCTCGAAAAAAAGCACGAGAAGATGATGAAAAAAGCAGCAAAAGCAGCTAAAAAAGTTCAAAGAGAACAAGAGAAATCAGCCAAAAAAGTTGAGAAAAAAGTAAAGAAACTCGCGAGCAAAAAACCAGTAAAGGTCGCAAAAGCTAAAAAAACTCCAGTAAAAGTCGTGACAAAAACTATCATTGTTACTCCACAAAAAAAAGTTGCTACTCTTCCAGAAGTAAAAAAATCCCCAGTTCCTAAAGCAACTCCAGTCAAAAAAATAACTGCGAAACCAGCAGTGAAGAAGGCAACTCCAGTAGCCAAAAAAACTCCAGCAAAAGAACTCACTATTACAAAAGTAACCACTAAAACTACTCCAGTAATAACTACTCCAGCTCCAGTCGTTGTAGTATAGTCCTCTCTATCAAAATCTCTTCTTCCGAGTACTCGGAAGAAGAGATTTTTTTGATTCTCATCCATTTTTGATATACTCTGCTTATGCAACCTACTTCTCATTTTCTCTGATTTGCTCTATGCCCGATGTTATTGGATGATCTCTTTGATGAACTCTGTGAGTATATTTGAGAATATCAACTCGAGAATATCGTACAACTCCAGTCTCAAGGATCACTCCATATCACCATCTACTATCTCGGTGCTATCTTATCTGATAGTGAACAATCAACTTGTCTTGAATTATTGAAATCATGGAAAGCAGAAATAAGGATGAATATATCTCTTGGAAATATTGGATATTTTTATCGTGGTGACCTTCCATATATTCTCTATATTACACCTGATAATATCGCATACTTCGCCCACAAAAATAAACAGGCAAGTGAGCAACTTCATCGTGAAGATATTGTAGAGAATCAGTTTCCATTTATTCCACATATCACGATCATGCGGATTCTCGATGCAGAGAGATTTGTTCCACACTCAGATGACATCGAAAACATGATACAAACTCATATTGAGTGAATATGGGATGATCCCGTTCAAGATGGGTTCGCTCTCTATAGTGTAGACTCCCATATCCAACCAGAGTTGCAGGAGCGATTTAATTTTAAGTAGAGGATACTCTATTTAAGATGTTTCAATATTACTGTATTGTGCTTTTCTAAATAATATATATTATCTATTAAAAAATACAGATGTAATTGTATATATATTCATTACTTTAATTCTATGCTCTGAGATCTCCACTGTCACTCCACTGATTCTGATGGAATAAAAACCAATGCTCAGATTATCGAACAGATCCAGACTCTAGATCCAGATAATCAGGGAATCTGGGCAATGACCAATCATGATTGCCACTCTCCTGGATTCGTCCTCCCAGCTCGAGATGCAGGAATCAATGCTATCTGGGCAACGGAGATATCCGCTCATAGCAATGAACTCGACTCATCACTCCATATCACTTGCTATACTCCAGTACTCTCTGCTTCTGTCCAGAAGTATATTGATTGAGTACTCATTGGTAAGACTGAAAAAGTACGCCAACAAATAATTCTCCTTGCATCTCATGGATTCCCGATTGACTCTGATTCTTTTATGAGTTGGGCTCTTGCAACATGATATCGCCCGCTTACTCTTTCCAATGCTCATATTACACAGTATCTTTTTCATGAGATGAGAAGAGGCGAGACAATCAGAGTGCTCGCACATCATACACAATCCACTATTAGAGATGGGACACATTTTCTCGATGAGTGCCTCAAAGAGACAGGGGAATATAAACACCTCGGAGCTATAGAAATCGAGCCATATGAACCTGAGCTCTCAGATCTCATCACACTTGCTCGACGCGAGGATATACTCCTGTCGGTAGCTCATCCGAATTTCTCATTCCACCCAGTGTACAAGAGGGCAGGGGTCAATGGAGATGCGGATACCAGATGGGATCACTTCTATAAGGAGATCCTCCCAGTGCTCGATGACCTCGGGATATACAACTACGAGATCAACGCGATGGCAGCTCCAGAACATGCTGGGGCCATACACACTATCGTGCAAAAAAGAAACGGATTCATCACCTACGGTAGTGACAATCATGGCAAATCAAAAACCGATGCAAAACATGGACTCCTCTGAGTGCAGAATGATTACTTCAAGTCTGATACTATGAGGAAAATAATACAACCAACTCGAGACAAATTGATGGGATGGGTGAGATAGATATCATCAACTAGATTCCCAAGAGGATAGTGTGTGATTTGTGTGATATTTTTTATTTACTCAATTTTACTCTTGTAAAATGAAATAAAAATGTATGATCTAAATCATTCCCAATAATGGCTACCGAGATATAATAACTCATTGTGGTTATACGGATGGAAACAAATCGTACTTTATGACTACTCGTGTAATATATGGAACAAACACTCATCACACTTCATCAATATGGGAAGATGAACCCAGATAATAGTATTGATTTTCTTATATTTATCCCACATGCCTCTTTTGATCCATCTTGGATATCTGCTATTCGTGAAACATCTTTGTATAATACTGATAATTTCTCTGATCGATTGTTACAATCCTATGTCTATCATGAGGCAGATATAGGTATGCTAGAAGTTGCACAGAGCTGTATGAATAGACTATGAGCTATGGATATCTCTATAGGTATCCTTGTAGTGGATATTCCTCGGGCCATCTGTGATATGAACAGACCATTTGAGAGAGCCATACCACCTATCCTAGATAGGGAAAAGTGGAAATCAATCTATGACGATGCCACCAGTGAAATCTCTGCGGTAATGAGTAGGTCAAAGTTCTGTCTCCAATTGCATAGTATGTGTTCATTTGACCCTATTGTATCATTTCGGTTTGATTCGAGTGTTTCTCCTGATCAGATGTGAGACTTCTTATCGGGTGGGTATTCTGGGAAACGGAGATATTGCAATCTACTCACGAGTACAACAGAAGGTGTCTATAAGAGTAATAGGCAATATGATATTCTGCTTGGTGATCTATTCACTACTTCAGGTATCACTATCGAATACAATACAGCATACCATCTCATACCAGAGTATCCATCAGCATCTATCATGGATATTGTTCCATCTTCTTTTATCGAGATTACCAAAGGTTCCCTTGCAAATAATGATACCATAGATATGATCGATACCAATCAGATCATATTGAATACTGATAAGATCAATATTTTCTGAGAGATACTCGCAAAAAGTATCTCACAATATACGCAACTAAAGTAATCATCTATGTCTCGTAAAATCATCACCGGCGTCAAGTCTACAGGCTCATCTATGCATCTCGGCAATCTCATGGGTGCAGTTCTTCCTTTTGGTCGGACAGCAGTCGGCAATGATGCTGCTATATTCATCGCAGATCTCCACTCACTCACCAGTGTGAAGGACGGCAAAACTCTCAGAGAACAGACCCTCGAGGTGGCTATCGAGTATCTCGCGATCTACGGGGTCGATACTCCGATCACGATATTCCGTCAGTCGGACATCCACCAAATCACTGAGCTCATGTGGATATTGACCAATGTGACACCACTTTCATTGATGCTCAGAGCACATAGTTACAAGGACACTTTAGGTAAAAAATTGGAGATGATGTTTGAGTTATGAAAGAAACTTTGATCTAAGGAAATGAATGAAGACCAAATACAAGAATTAATTCTTAAAGGAGAAGGTGTTTTAAGTGAAGAAAATAATCTCAACATGTGAGTCTTCAACTACCCCATCCTCATGGCAGCAGATATCATCGGATATGACTGTGAAGCAGTACCAGTAGGTCGTGACCAGATCCAACATCTAGAGATGACACGAGATATTGTTCGTGCATTCAATAGGACATATGGACAAGAGATATTCATCGAGCCTGAGGCGATCATCGATGAGGCGGTCGCGACACTTCCAGGAATTGATGGGAGGAAAATGAGTAAGAGCTATGACAACTTCATCGGGATATTCGATGATGACAAACTCATGAAGAAGCGAGTGATGTCGATCGTATCAGGTTCTGAGTGAGTCGATGAGCGAAAAAAGAATCCTGATGAGTGTAATATATTCAATCTCTATCGAGTATTCGCTACCCCAGAACAGACGGCAGAGATGCGTGTGAAATACGAATCAGAGAATATAGGATTCGGCTATGGTCATGCGAAAACAGAGCTCCTCACAGTACT
>JAYWCE010000077.1:0-4673 GCA_043780775.1 Candidatus Altimarinota bacterium
AAATCTTCCAGTAATCAAGCTATTCTTGAGTGAGTCAAGGCAGACATTAAAAATTGTTTTTTAAATTATGATCTGATGAAAAACGACCTATTTCTTATTTGAAATAAAGGATATTGATGAATTCAAAAATGAGTTTTATTACATTGTTATAATTCAGATATTCCATATACAATCAGCTTAAAAAATAAAATTAAAAAATTAGATGGTTGAAAATGTCCATATTGCAATATAGATGCATCAAGGCAGGTTGAACATTATTTACCTAAAGAAGAATTTCCAGAATTTTCATTTTTATTACAAAACCTTATACCAAGTTGCTGAGTATGTAATTGAAAGAAAGGAGTTATGTGGAAAGATTCAGATACCAGACTTTATTTGAACACATATTTTGATTCTATACCTGTAGAGCAATTTCTTTTTGTAGAACTATCAATAAAAGATGATTTGATAGTATCAGATTTTTATATTAAAACAGATGAACTCGAAGTACTCTCAAGTATAAGGGTGATTCTAAATAAACATGTTAAAAAGCTAAATCTTTTAGAAAGATATTCAAATGAAATAGATAGTGTGGTAAGTGAGTTAAAAATAAGGATAAATGAATATAGCAATATTAATACCACTGATGTAGCATCAATGGTATTAATAGAGTATGGTATCAAGGCCAAGTTATATGGTCATAATTATTGGTTGGCAGTTTTCTATAAAGAAATTAGTGAAAATCAATTAGTTTTAGACTATCTTTGTGAAAATCAAGAAATTTAATCCCTAAACCCTCTCTATCACCACTCTTCTCTCCGCCATATTCACACTCTCGACCTTGACCCTGATTCTCTCTCCTATGGCTCCGAGTTGTTTGCCACTGGTTGTGGTCAGAACTCAGTTCACGGAGTCGATATTGTACCTGCCTCGTGGGAGATAGAGTGTCGCCTCGATGCCATTTTCGAGCTCGACAAAGAGGGCGAACTCTGCGAGTCCTGATATCTGACCATCATAGATCTTGCCCACTTTGTCTGCCATATAGCGACAAATATAGAGACTATTCATCGCTCGCTCGATATCCTCAGCTCATCGCTCTCGTTCACTACAGTTCCTCGCCACTCGCTTGAGTAGTGCTTTGTAGTGACTGATTCGTTCTGGTGTGAGCTCACCTCGGATCTGCTCCTTGATGATGCGGTGTACCTGGAGATCGGGGTAGCGACGGATCGGTGAGGTGAAGTGAGAATAGTACTCGAGTGCGAGTCCGAAGTGACGAAATGGTGTATCGGAGTAGGTCGCCTTTGCCATCTTCGGCAGGAGGAGTCGAGAGTAGCGATAGAGCTCAGTAGGATCGGATATATTCTCGAGGAATTCTCGGATATGCGTTGGCTCGAGGACGGGAGTGGTCTTGGCTCGGGTGAGGAGGAGCTCTCATCTCGTACCATCTTCTAGAATAGGAACCTTGGTACTATTGCGGAGTATACTCTGTATGATCTCTGTTTGCTCATTGCCAGGTAAGCCGTGAACCCGTGAGAGGAATGGGAGATCATGGTGATGACACCACTTCGCGACTTCTTCATTGGCGAGTACCATGAATTCTTCGATGAGCTTGTGGGCATCGTTGCGTTCTCTTCTCTTTATCTGCTTTGGAGTTTTCTGTATTCACTCTTTTGATCCATTCTCGAAGTCGAAATATATTTCCGTAGATTCGAATGTGATTTTCCCTTCTTTTCGTCGGCGTTTTTCGAGAATATGGTAGAGAGTGGTGGCGATTTTAATTGATTCTTCTAATCAGACACCATTATCTATACTTTCATTTCCCATCATCTTATATATATCATCATATACGCCTCGATGCTGACTCTCGATGATCCCTTCGACAATATCTGTATGCTTCACATATCACTGAGCATCGATGGTCATCACGGCAGAGAGGGTCAGCTTCATCGTCCCAGGGTGGAGACTACAGAGATCGTTCGACAGTATCTCTGGGAGCATCGGGATCACCTTGCCTGGAGTATAGATACTCGTAGCTCTCGCGAGTGCCTCGCGATCGAGGGATGATCACTCGGTCACATATTCAGCGACATCGGCGATATGGACGGCGAGCGTATAGTCTCCGTTTTTCTCTTTCTTGATTGAGATCGCATCATCGAGATCCTTGGCATCTGAGCCGTCGATAGTAAGTGTGTAGCAGTTACGAAAGTCTGTCCGAGATGGAATATTGGATTTTGGAATTCTCCTCGTTGAGGGGTGGACAGCCGTATCATAGCTGGACGGGGTGGTTTTGGATTGTCCTTTCACCTCTTCACTCTCTCGTATCACAGAAGATGGGAACTCAGTACGAGCTCGAGAGAGCCAGAGGATGAGTCGCTCATCGAGATCGACATCATCTTCACGACCAAAAACTGATACCACCTCTACTCGATCATTCGTTCAGAATCGGACAGATATGATACTATTTTCGTCGTATTTCGTATCTTTTAGCAAAAATGGAACCTCGAGATTCCCTTGTTCTGAGATGATTTTGATGTATTGTTTTCATTTTTTCTCTACTATTTTCGCCAGGAGCGGATCACGGGATCGACTCACGAGTGAGAGGATCTCGACCTCAGCCATACGACCCCCATCTCATCGCTTGGTGATGCGAGCTCGGACTCGGTCACCGTGTACATATCCTGATTGGATCGAGTACGGCCTGACAAAATATGACACCTCACCAGAGGTGAGCGTGATCTTCCTCGGTGAATAGGCGATATTGCCAGTGATGTAGAGGTGTGAGCGAGACAAAATATGAGAGCTTAGAGTGTAGAACTGAGGTCTGAGAAAAAATAAATAACAGGTATTGAGTCTTCCAGAGACTTGTATACCTGTTATTGTAGTAGAAAATGATTATTTATCAAGGATTATGCCATATCCATCTCCACATATCAGATTCAGTGGAGTATTGCATCGAGTCCTGCCTGATGTTGGGGAATCATTGGTTTTGGAAGCTCTGTGATTGGGAACCAGGCGAGATCAGATGCGAGATCTGATTCGAGTATTTCTGGAGCATTCTCATAGTGTTCTACTCGACCAAAATATCCCACCTTCGTTCATTGTATCGTTCGGAACATCACGATCGTCTCAGCGGTGATAGAGGCTGGAATTGCATTGATCCCGATCTCTTCTCTTGCCTCACGCAATGCTGCCTCTCGAAAGAGTTCACCATCATTGACTTTGCCACCAGGAAATGCCCAGTGGTTGGGCCATACCTCAGTCTTGTCTGATCGCTTCATGAGAAGGACATGAGATCCATGTTGGATGATGAGATTGGCAGCGGCTGGGATGAGAGTACGAGACATAGATGATACGATATTATTTTCCAGAGTCCATTTTCCGCGTCATTGCGAGGCACGAAGCAATCCAGATTTTCAGAGTCCATCCCCTTACTTTTTGGAAAAAAGTAACAAAAGCCTTCTCAATCTTCCATGGTTTATTCTGGTATCTGTACTCATCTCGTTTCCTAGTATTTCGAACTAAGATACATTTGAAATACTCTCGAAAACTTCGCTGACAGATACTCAAAATTCACCATAACGGAAGAAAACACTTTCCAAACCAATATTCCCATAAATTTCCGATCTATCTCCTTTCCTACCCGAGATCCATAGTCTCAACATCTCCCTTGAGGAGCATCTCATTCTTCACCCGAGGATTGTAGTAATTGTAGATGAGTTTCACGAGCTCTGTTTTCTCTACTTCATCTGCCTTGAGTCCGATTGATTCGAGGCTCATTTTTACCTGGGAGAGCCTCTCGTAGTTTCATTTCCTCAGTCTTGTCATACGGATACGATTGGCCCTGATATCCGCGACGGACTCTTCCTGAGAGAGAGCTGACCAGAACGACTTGAACACACCGAATACATCAGTTTTTCTCACACTCTCATTGTTCTCGAGATCATAGGGGACTACGATATAGAATTCTTTCTTCATGATCTGAGCGAGATCGATGAGTGTCGTAAGGAAGTCGACATACTTGTAGGTTTGTTCTTGGAGGAGGGGATTTTCTTGTTTGAGGGCGAGATTCTTGAGCTTGTTGATATAACTTTCGATATCCACTTTCAGTGATCGGATCATGATCTGTATGGGGAATGAGAGAGCATTGAGGAATCGTTGATAACTCATCAATATCGCATCCTGCTCCTCTGTACTCTTGAGGTTAAAGTTCAATGCATGAACTCTGAGAACCATACGAGATGATCCATCCTTCATCATGACAACATTCTCACGAATCTCAGAAAATGGCAGATATCGTTGTGTACTCGCATCTTTTTCGGGTTTTTTTCAGGTTTTGACGGCGTCGGTTGGTGACATAGGGGGAGATTTTTAGAGTTTTCCGATATTATTTTCGAACTCGTCGGTAGTGACTTGTTCATAGCTCTTATTGGCCTTAGCTTCTTTGATAGGATTGGCTGGAATGATGTACCCGATATCCATCTCACTATAGCTATCCGCTCATTGTGACCACATACGAGAGCGGGCATTGAGTGATAATCTGAAAAAATTCAGGGTCGTAGGTAGGAAAGTCATCTCCGAGATCCGTACGAGTGCTACAACAATACCAATGAGTATAAAAGGAGCACCGAACCAGAGTCCGATTGTCGCACCGAGTCGAGGTTCTGTGTATTTGAATAGGCCATACCCAATACCAC
>JAYWCE010000078.1:0-4646 GCA_043780775.1 Candidatus Altimarinota bacterium
GCCGCAGGAGCAGCACTAGCCACAGGGAACAATGTAGATGGAGTTGCAGCAATCTTTTTGAGTGTGAGATTCATCACGCGATCTGCGAGACGTGGCTCTATGGCTCACGAGATAGGATTATATATAGGATCATAGTGTCGGTCGAGACGAGCTATCCAATCAGCAATATGAGGGTAGAGATCGGCACCTGGACAGTCCGTATGTCCGATATCCTGATGTCCGATCAGAGACTGAGTCGTCACTATATCAAACAGCCCACATCCAGCACTGACACACTTTCTGACTCATTTTTTACTATCAGACAATGTTATGCCGTACTTGCTCGCCATCATCGTGATTGCTTGCTCTACTCCTGCTATCTGATCACGATTGAGATGATCACGGTTGTAGTCACCCAGGACAGATATACCCACAGTTCCCATATTGTTGTAGGCAGCATGCGATGCTACCACATAGTCTCCACCGGCTCGTCCCTCATATATGAGTCCTCTTTGTCCTACTAGATAGTTGTATCCGATATCACCCCACTGTCTCGAGAGCGTATGATAGGCATAGATTCCACGGATCATCTCGGCATCTGTTTTTGTACTATCCATGCTCTGGGCGGTATGATGGATGACGATTCGTGAGATCTGTTTGACTTTTTGGATAGGCCATATGAGGGGATGTCAGTTCTCTCTACGGATCAATTCTGTCATCTCTGTTGCGGCTCAGCCATTTTTGATGAGATAGTCGACCTTGTCGTCCTCGAGCGTGATGGCGTCGAGTTGGGACTGCGTCTTGGGGCTGCGGACATACTGGAGATATGCATCATACTTGCCCTGCCAGTGTGGACTATCAGAGTATCGCATCGTCTCATCTGCTCCCCACTCAGAGCGTGATATGACACCATTCTCCGCTATCGCTCCAGGGAGTCCCCAGGCTATACGAGAACCAGACACACGAGTATCCATCGAGTAGACAGTGATATTGCTGGGGTCGATGGTTTTGCTATTTTTGAGATAAAAAGTTGCCTGACTAGATGCACTCACCAGGACAGGAAAAGTAAAAAGTTGTTCTCATGGCGTCCCATCATGATCAGCACACTCTGTCTTTTGCTCAGAGCCAACTTCCCAGTCTATACAGAGATCACTTGCGTCTTGAGTCTCACCTTGATCCCGTATCCCGATATACCAGATATTTTTTGGATTTTTTGTAGTGACATAGTATCCTCCCTCTGTTGTCATGGCGACTTGAGATCTCTCGATGGTCATATCATAGGTTGGTACTGAGTGGGCTAGCGATCCAACAAAAAGGAAACAAAGAGCAGTAATAATTATAAAATAACGCATTTTATTTGCAATAATAGGAAATAAACGATACAATACGAGAAAAGATTACTTCCCAAATTATGGTTTTCTCCAGCGAAGTCAAGGACTTCATACGAAACACACTCATTCTGACGCTATTCTTCACACTCGTCCTCCATCTCTCATGGGGGTATATAGGACCGATGCTATGACTCCAGACGAACGCAGGAGCCAATGATCTCTCGTTCCAACAAGCAGATATGACCTATATGGGCAATATCGCGACAGCGATGAGTCTCTCTATATGACAAAAAGAAGTGCAACTAAAATATGCCGGTGTCGATCTCTCAAACAGCACGATCTCAATCGCTGAGGTACTCTCGAGCCCGAATGTTGGACAACAGAAACTCATCGGCAGCAACATGCTCGCAGTATCGAGCTACACCAATATCCTCTCGGCAGATATAGTCAATCTCCTCGATAGTGCGACGGATCGAGCCACAACACTGAACGAGCATATATCACTCCTGAAGAGCTACTACAATCGGACTCTCGAGCGACTGATCATCATCGGTGATCAGATCGCCGATCTCCAGGGGATTATCAGTCAGTCTACGACTGCCACTGCTGGGGCCAAGACCGCGATGCAGACCTCCTATGTCGGATATGACTATACGAGTGTCGATGGGGCGATCGATACCTATGTGAGGTCCAAGAATATGGATACTCGAGCTCACGTCTATCTTATCTATCTCGAGAATTTCCAGAAGGGCTATACTGCACTCCAGGTACAGAATCTCCGACTCATCGATGCCCTCTCGAACAACCGAGATGCTCTCATCAAGAGATCGACCGTCGTCATCCCCAACTCTGGCACCGATATCATACGGACTCTAAAACTGATACAGACACAAGCTGAGGTTAGCGCACAGAAAACTCTCCAATAAAATGGAGAGTTTTCTATAAAAGAGTTCAAATATTTGCAAAAAAATACAAAATGTGGTCTAATGACTCTATATTCATCATTGTATCTCTATGCTCATACGACGCCTCATCACATATTCGATCCTCTCGCTCGTCGCTCTCGGTGGGTTTTTTGGGAATATACATATCGAAACCGAGAAATCAGGTACACAGACAGCATCGATCTCATATGAGGGAAATGGGGTATACGCCTTTACCGATTTACAAGCTGCAGCATGAGCGGATGGAATGACCCGCAGTACTACTGATGATAGATTGAAACCAGCAACCAATACAACCTCAGCTGATCAACTCAAAATGTGGAATAGTGTGATAGATGCACTCAATATCATCCTTGGTATCATCACCGCTATCGTCTCACCTGCCATCATGTTCGCTGGATGGCTCATGTCACCAGACTGGACGAGTGGTGATCTATTCGGACTGCGTACTCCGATGTACTCTCTCTGGGTGACAGTATCCAATATTGTATACTTCGTCTATGCGATCCTCCTCATCCTCATCGCTCTCGGGACGATGTTCGGTCAAGAGAAGTTCTCATACAAGGTGATGCTCCCGAAGCTCGCCCTCGGTATCCTGATGGTACCATTCACCTGGTGGTTCGTCCAGTGGACGATATCACTCTCTGCTGTCGTGACGGCATCTGTGATCAGTATCCCAGCTGAGACACTGAGTGCCAAAGATGGCAAGAAAACATGGGCAAGCACTGAAAGTATACCAAAAACAATAACAATCGATGAAAATACAGGAAATCCAAACAATAAAAAAGAAGTAGTAAAATGTACCGTCGATACCTGTATATCTCCAGAGACTTTTCTCAAGAGTTGAGCTGGTATGTATGGATATATGATGGTATATGCGTACTCGGTATTCAAGTTTGATCAAGTAACACAAATACCCCAGTGACTCGATATACTCAAAACTGGGCTCGGGATAGTCCACCAAGGTATCGTAGCAGCTATCATGTTCCTCGTATTCGGACTCCTGACTCTCGCTCTGGTTGCTATGCTACTCGTGAGAGCGATCAAGCTCTGGGTATATGCGATATTCTCTCCGCTCTTCACATTCCAGTTCGTAGCTGGATCCGCGATGATGGGAGAGAACAAGGATACATTCACGATCAAGGAGTTCGTCGGACTCTGCTTTGTCCCTGCGATCGTCGGACTGTCTCTCTCATTCTGACTCATACTCATCAATGCTATATCGAGTGCACAACCATGAGCCAATACTTCCACTTGTACTGTACCTAAACTCAAGGAGCCAGCATGATGTGAGCTCGTTAGTATCATGGGTAATACGGAAAATTCTATCTCACGCAGAATAGATGATAAGACGGATCCAAAAAATCCGAGAACTCAAAATATTATCAAATTCGGTGGTGTAACTACTACGTTCAATGGTAAAGCATGAGCTAGTACTGATGCTGCAACTCTGGATGGCGTACAGGCATTCACTGGTGTCCTCAACTCTGCTGGTGGAGTATTCGGTACGCTCATCATCGATATCATCGCTCTCGTATTCATATGGCTCGCATTCATGGCCGCGAAGAATGTGAGCAAAGCAGTCTCTATGGCAGTCAAACCGTTCGAAGATATCGGTAAACAAGTAGGCTCTCTCGCATCGAGTATACCGAAATATACACCTATTCCTGGACTCGGTATGAGTGCAAATAGTATGGCTCAAGTTCCAAAATCTATAGAAAGTGCTATATCATCAGGAGATGCGAAACGATTTGAGAAGAGTGGTATAGGTAAACTCCTCAATGCTGATAAAAATATACCCACAGATATAGATAAAAAGATAGTAGAGGCACTAAAATCTAGTGATCCTAATGATTATAAGATGGCAGCTAAGTATCTATGAGAATATGCTGGTAGAGAATGATCATACAACTCAGAAAGTACGAAAGCATTGATGGATTTATTAAAATGAAAGAAACTTCCTGAAGTAACAGCAATTATGGATAAAATGGGAGTTAAGGATTCAGAGCAAATTAAGAAAGTATATGAATTCGCAAATGACAACAATAAAAATGAACTTAAAAATGATATCTACAAGAAAGAATTCATGGGTATTATATCAAATGCTGTAGGTAAAGGTGGAGCTTGAGCACCTGGAACAAATGGAGTTACGGCCAATAAAGTAAGTGAGAATGTTGTTGGCATTACAATTGCTGGCACAACAGTACAAATTAATAAAACAGATAAAGATGTTGCATTCAGCCCAGAAACACTTGCTAAAATTAAAGATAAGGAATTAGGAATGAAAGAATCAGAATTCAGAGAATCACTTCTGAAGACTAATACTCTTACTGAAGCTGCAATTAGTGATCTCACTAAGAAATTGAAAGCTAATGGAAATAAGTTTACAGCT
>JAYWCE010000079.1:0-4572 GCA_043780775.1 Candidatus Altimarinota bacterium
GACCAGAGCGGAGGATCGCAGAGTCGAGATGATCAGGACGATTGGTTGCTGCGATGACGATCAGATTGGGTGCTGACTCGAGCCCGTTGAACTCCTGGAGGAACTGGCTGACTTCTTCCGCCTTGTTGGCATCTACATTGGTCGTACGGGCCGACACAAGAGAGTCGATCTCATCGAGAAATAGTATGATTGGTTCGTTCTCGGCAGCTTTTTTTGCTCATGTGAAAAAGTCCTTGATATTCTTGGTCGTCTGGTGGAGGTATGATGATCCGAACTCTCCCATATTCTTCGAGATGAATCCGCACCCGAGTTCTTCGGCGAGCTTCTTGGTGATGAATGTCTTACCAGTTCCAGGAGGACCATAAAATAGCATACCAGTAGGGATCGAGATCTTGAATTTTTCATATTCAGAGTAGAGCTTTAGCGTCATTTCGTGTTTCTTTTTTTCTTCTTCTGTTTTTGGATTTTCTGCATCTTCTTTTTTGAGTTTTTCAACCAGGAACTTGAATCTGAGTGGTTTGATGAAGCTATCTTTGAGTTCAGTTTTGAGTCCATCCATACCTGCCACGGCATCAAATCCAAAGGGTTTTCACTCTACTCGTGTGAAGTGTTGAACCTCGACTGCTGGTTTCGTTTCTTCGGTTTTTGCATCACCAGTTTTTGGTGGTGTTGAAGCTCCTTTTGTAAAGGAGCTGTCCCGCTCCAAGCGGGACAGAGGATTTTTTCCCGAAAAATCTCCCACCTCGCTTCACTCGGCACCCTCTTTTCAAAGAGGGTTTTGGAACTTTGTATCAAAGTCCTTCATCATATTTGCAGCTTTCTCGACTCCAGATTGCATATCTGTGAGTGACTGCTCCAGATCCGCAAGACTTGATATATCGGTTCCAGACTTTTTGAGATCTTGGAATTCTCGAGAGTTGGTGATCTCAGAGAAAAATGAGTCGAAGCCGATGGGAGATGTTGGTGGAGTTGGTGTTGTCATAGGTTTATGGTTATAGTATAGGACCAAAATCAGTTCTCCATATATATCTATCGAGTATATAGTGTGTCAGCTGCACTGAGCCTAGGAGACTCACTATAACCGTCTGGGAGATCGGATCATGTCAGAGAGTATATAGGATATCTGAGAAAATCATACTTTTTTCTTGCCAGATGAACTGATCCCAGAAGAACTCCTCGCCATATCATAACACTATGAGTGATATGATGATACTGATACTCAGATAAGGAATTGCTCGTTTTTGGATTTTGCGAAGCCAAGTAGGATATCCGTCTCCATGCGTCCAACTACTCCCGATAATGAGACCATAGTAGTTGAGTCCGTGCAGGAGTATGTTCCCGAGTCCGAATATGATGATGCTATCATAGGCAACCATGCCGTTGTACCAGATATAGGCAGTACCTGCGATATAGAGATACTTGAGAGGATTAGTCTCGGCTCACCGCGATATGAGGAGGAGCTGGTATATCGCATAGAGGATGATTCCTATGATATATACGATCCAGATAGACTCTGTCTGTGGGACTATATGAGCGAGTGATATGTACTCTCATGGGATGAACCAGTTGAGCGAGAGCGAGTTATAGTGCATCATCCAGTAGAGAAAAGGGAATCCAGTGACTATCCACACTATGATATCATCGAGTCGTCGAGATATCTCTGCGAGTCATCAGAGCTTGCTCGTTCTCCTGTCATAGAGTCGTACGAATCAGATCTGTTGCCGTATAAAATGAAACAATGCGACATAGGCCAAGAAGCTGAGCAATAGGTAGAGTGTCGGATATCAACTGATATGGATGTTGGCGAGCAGAGAGAGTATGGCTATCGAGAGGATCGGCACACATATCAAGAGTCTCTGATGTGTGCGACGCATATCTCGTCGGAGATAGCCCCGATAGAGAGTTCCCCATACATGTCACACATCGAATATGATTGCAAATACAAAAAACCAAATCGGAGAATCTATCGGAGTAAATATCCCTGGAAAAATACTATCCCCGAACTGTACAAAGAGAAAAGTGACAACAAAGGGCGAGAAAAAAAATACTGCATCAAATCATGGAGAGTAGAGGGTCCATTTTTTTGCAAACATAGAGTTATCGGTTGAGAGTACGGATGTCTGGTGCTGTGATCTGGAAATAGACGATGAGTGCATCGATGATCGATCGTGAGATCATGGTATAGTCTCGAGTCATATTGCAAGTGTAGAGATCGATGCTGATATAACGATCTTCTGGGAATGTATGGAGCGAAAGATGCGACTCTCCCAGCAAAAAAATCCCAGTACATGCTCACTGTGGTTCTCTGAAATCATGAAAGAGGGTACCGAGTATCGTCATACCCGCATCTCTGAGAAGAGTGGATATATACTGCTCTATGGATGATATATCGAGTGTAGAAAAATCGATCATACAGTATCATCCGTCGAGGATGATATGTATACCAGTATTATGCTGCATTTGTATGATCGCGGTTAGTGATACCAGGGATGAATCTAGAGCTCTGAGTCTCGGCATCAAAATAAAAATAGGCCTGATAATTCATCGTTGTATTGATCTCTATCTCGTTTTGATATTGCGGTCTGTATATGGCTATATCCTCTTGCATCCCTATATCTGATCGAGCTGCGAGGATGAGTCATATATTGCCATAGGTAGATGGCATATCTATGGAGAAGGGGAGTGTATGTGTCCAGATCTCTCGCATAGTTGCTATGATGCACTCGAAACACTTCGGAGTATGCTGGGTCTCAGATCCGAGAGTGATAAATACTCCATCATCTCAGAGAATAGTATCTATATTGAGATAGAATTCTCGAGAAAATAACTGAGATAACACTGGACGATGAGCATTTGGAAGGTCAGCGATAATGAGATCATAGGTATCGGTTTGCTCGGCAATCCAAGAGTAGGCATCAGCAATATGTATATGGAGGATCGGATTCGAGAATATATCATGGTTGAATTCTCGGATATCACTATCACTCTTGCAGAGGTCGATCATACCACTATCGAGCTCACAGAGATCTATCCGAGATATATGAGGATATCTGCTGATCGCATCTGCAATCAGTCCGTCTCCTCCACCGAGAATGAGCACTCGGATATCTGATCTAGTAGAGAGGCAACTCATGGGGATACGCGTCATAGCATCGGTATAGATGGCATCTTCTGAGAAACTGAACTGGAGATCTCCATCGAGTGTGAGCCTGAGATCGTTATCTGATTTCTCTATCATGATATCTTGTAGTTCGGTTCGTATATGTCGAATCGTTGATTCCATAGTTTTTTATGTGATAATATAGGTATATGTCTTGCCGTCTGCGAGTACTACTGTGAGTATCTGTTCATGTATCGTTGCTGTGATGATCTCATACTCATAGAGGAGATCGGTACCGCAGAGAATACGAGACTGTGAGTCTATCAGTACGACTTGTCCATCCTCTTTGGTCATCAAGAAGCATGGCGTAGCACGCTCTGCCTCACTCGGTGAGAGGCACCAGACGAATTGCTTGAAATATATGATATCCTGCTGATCGGATTCTGATATGGATGTGAGGTTGCGATCGATGATGAATGATCCATTTTCATTTTTGGCTATGATCTGATCAGCATCAGTGTCATCATACTCACGAGTGAATACAAAATTCGTCGAAGGAGCTACTCACTCCCAACCAGACACTACGGTACCAACATTGCGATCGATATGATACTTGTCGCCATTGGTTATTGTGAAGAGTATAGTGCCATATGGATCAAGGTTCCACTCTTCCACATACTGATCCTCAGGAAATATTACCTTGCCAGATATAGGAACAAAGTTATCCACCCAATACCAATAGGGATCAGACTCAGTAGATCTCTCATCTTCTATCATCAGTACAAAATGTTCTCCCCCATTGGGATCAACATAACTCTTCCAGCCATAGTAGTCAAAAAATCTCGTAACCTTCGCGAATCTCAGATGATCACCTGAGAATATGAGAGGATAGTAATAGTCATCATCATAACTGAGGAACATATCGAATGCCCCGAGAGGCGTGAGCTCATGCTTGTCTCCATCAGGCTCGATGGGTTTGCTTGACTTACCGAAGTTCTCGAAATAAGTGAGTTCTTTCCCTATTTTTGCTATGATATGCGGTCGTCCCTCGAATACATCGCAGTAGTATATATTGCCCACTTGGAGCGAGAAAAATATGCCATCCGCCATATTCACAACATCTACGAATGCTATTTTTTTACCTGAGAGATTCTTGGTTTCTTTGTAACAGAGTGCATATGATGCTACTGTATCGATGAGGTGTATATGAGCAGTATCATAGAGGATTGGGCTGATATCTCACTTGATATCGCCATTGGGGTACTGGATAGCTGTATAGGGGCCGAGTTCTCGACCGCCAGCTGAGAGTGAATAAGTCATATGAGGTTATGGAGTTAGTGAGTTTTTTAGTTCATTAAGGTACGTATGCCATAGCCCATGGCATCATATCGAGGACTCGAGAAGAATTCATACTTTCAGTTTATACACTCTATGGCTAATGATCACAATGATGCTCATGATTGAGATTCTCT
>JAYWCE010000080.1:0-4482 GCA_043780775.1 Candidatus Altimarinota bacterium
TCTCAAACATCAAGATATTCGTTGGTATCGCCAATATCCTATTGATAATTTTATAGTAGATTTTTACTGTCCTGCGATCCGACTCATTATTGAAATAGATTGAGAAAGTCATCTGGAAACAAAGAAATATGATATACATCGAACAAGTATTTTAGGGCAATATTGACTCCGCATTATCCGGTTCACAAATAGAGATATAATGATACATCTCGAGGGTGTATGTGAGAAGATCAAGACAACTCCCCCCTGCCCCCCTCAAATAGGAGGATCGAGCAAGAAGCCATCACAGAGTGAAACCAATACAATCAATTATCTCGGTATCGATAGCTCAGAGTGAATGATATCAGAAGCCAGAAAACTCCATCCAAATCATCATTTTGATATATGTTCGATGCTTGCTCTCCAAACACTCCAACATTCCAACACTCCAACATTCGACACCCTCCTTTTCCTGGCATCTTTTCATCATCTGGAGTCGAGGATAGAAAGAGTCCAAGTACTACTGGATAGCAAAAAACTCATAAATCCAAATGGTCGGATCTATATGACCAACTGGAATCTCCGAGATCAGGAAAAATATGAGACGAGTCACAGATGAGATGGCGACTATGATATCAAGATCGGGGCATACTCCCGGTACTATCATGGATTCACTGTGGATGAGCTCAGAGAGCTGTTCGAGGAGACAGGATATCAGGTCGTTGAGAATCGGATATTTGATGGAGGGAGAAACTTTCTCTCGATCTTACAACTAAAAAACGAGTCATAAGACTCGTTTTTTATTGAAACTCAGAATGAAGATCCTGAAACAAGTTCAGAGCCTGTCCAGAGCGAAGCGTGGGAATGACATATTATTTTGCTCGCTCAAGATACTCTCCTGTCTCCGTATTGATCACGATAGACTCATCCTGGTTGACGAATCCTGGGACTCGGAGCTCGAGTCCTGACTCGAGTTTGACGAGCTTGTCGATCTTGCCATCAGCAGTGTTGCCTGCGACAGATGGCTCAGCCTCAGTGACGAGGAGCGTCACACGGAGTGGGAGCATGATACCGATGAACTTGCCCTCGAATGTTTGGAGATCCACAATAGTACCTTCCTTGAGATAGAGGGATGAGTCACCAACATCATCCTCATGGAGCTCTACGGTCTCGTAGGTATCCTGATTCATGAATGCAAATGTGTCTCCAGATTTGTAGAGGAACTCAGCCTTAGCTCGCTCGAGTGTGACGTCTTCGAATTTTTCTTCAGAGTCCATAACTCGATCAGAATTGTTCCCTTGGATGAGATTCTTGAGGCGCATAGCAACGTTCGTTGCACCTCGTCCACCTCGCTTCATCTCGTGCTTGACGACGAGGAGGAGTTCTCCGTTGATTCTGAGTACGGTACCGGGACGGGCTTGCATGGCTGTTTTCATAGTTCAAATGGAATGAGGAAAATAAAATGAAATTTTAATTTTGCGAATGGAATGCGGAACTAAGAGAGCGAAGCTCTCATAATCAACTATATAGCAAAAATTGTGCCCTGAGTATAGGCACAATAGGCAAAAAAGCAAAAGAAAACTATGAGTGGAATGCTGCCTTGAGGATCGCCTGTTCGATCTCTTTTTCGAGCTCTGTCTGGATATCTTTCATTAGGATCAGGTCTCCGAGTGTCTTTTTCTTGTGAGCGAGAAGCCGATCAGTATGGTAGACGATACTATAGAGGGCGGCGATACGGATCACCAGATAACACACTCACATCAGGATAATACCACCGACGAGTGTAATAGTAAAAATGACCCAATCAGCATGAAACTGATAGAGTGAGAGATTGGTGTAGATGTAACTGAACTGATTGATGGCCTCCATAGTATATCAAGATTGATGAATTATTCGACGAGCTCTGCGAAGATAATATAGCGCTCGAGAGTTGTACCGACTGGCCAACAGGTCATGAGTGAGAGTTCTTTTTTGTTGGGATCACGACTCGAGAGTACCTCTGTATCTCCAGGCTCGACAGTTGCTCGATCCGTGATACGATAGGTATACTTGTGCTGATTGTAGTAGACGATGATCTCATCTCCATTCTCGAGGGTATCGACGAGGGCAAATACATCATTGTACTCACTCTGGACCCATGGATAATTCGACGAATGCCCAAATATGAATGCATTCCCAACTTCGCCAGGACGAGCGGTTCCTGGATATCGGACGACTCATTTTTTGAGTTCTTCCATGAATACATCCTGCATCTCACCGAACTTCGCATGAGCATCGTGTTCGACATCGACGAGAGGGATATTCTTGCCGAGGCGAGGGATGATGATCCGATTCTCATAGGGAGTGACTGCGAATGTTGCATCAGCAGCAGATCGAGAAACACCAGAGAGGAGACGATCTGAGGCATATGATCTTGCATAGACAATATCTGGATCTGTGAGGGCGACCTTCTCTGTGATAGTCTCGATCGAGTCTGAATCAATCATATCCGCAGCATGGACAGCGACACTCGAGCTCGATAGTGCCGACTCTATGTCTCCTTGGCGAGTTGCCATGAGATCCGGATTGATCCAGTTCGTGACCATCGCACTATACGCTGAGAAGTTGAGTCATCCCATCAAGAGTGCAAAAATCCCACCAGTAAGAACAAGGTACATAGTAAGAAATTTGAGTCATCTGAGCACCACTGAGGTACTCTGTGGTTTTTTGGTATGTGTATGTGTATT
The DNA here is from genome assembly GCA_043780775.1 of Candidatus Altimarinota bacterium. GTDB lineage: Bacteria > Patescibacteriota > Gracilibacteria > BD1-5 > UBA2023 > JABFSX01. Next base: position 2,706 of record JAYWCE010000080.1, read on the forward strand.
TTTCTCATACTGGAGGAGCGGATCGTGGAGCATAATATGGATATTTATGTGTATGGATTTGGATTTGTGTGATTACTGTAGCATATATTTTGTTCTCATGCAACAATACGAGCATTTTCTCACACAGAAAAGTTTGACAAATACATATATATTGATAATATCCCGAGGAAATTTTTATCAATTATCACCCATAAGTTATGATCTGCTACGCAATCAAAAAAGAATCTGAAACCAACGAGAAGCTCATTCTTCGCTACAAGAAGGCATTTTTCCAGACTCGTACTGCGAACCAACTCCGAAATAGCAAGACTCATGTTCGCAAGCTCTCATATCGAAAGATCCGTGAGAAGGCGATCATCCGTGAGTACTACCGAGCTGTTGCAAAATAATTCTCAAATCAAATCATAAAAAATCCCTTCAGAAATGAAGGGATTTTTTATGAACTCTACATAATTAATTCGCACATCCTGAGAGTGTCCCAGTGCCGAGAGTGATGATCGCTGTATAGGCATATATGATATCGCTCATACCATCACTACAGGTTCCAGGGGTCAGAAGAGCACCAAGAGGGAGACCTGTGGTCACTGGCGTCCCTACGATAGAGATACTCGCTCCTACATTTGTCTGTATGCTCGTATACCATGTCTCAGTGACTCCTGTCATACTTGGTTCTGAGAACCGAGCCCCCGTTGCTGTTTGCTCGAGTGCCCAGAACGGCTCTGTCCCCTTAGCTATGAATGGTGTCAACAGAACTGTAGCTGGAGGGAGAATCACTACACCTGTAGCGACTGATATTGGAGGAGTCACGACTGGAGTCGATTGGAACAGATTAGTGCAACTCGTGATGATTCCGAGAGAGAGAATAGCTATGATAGTGAGGATTTTTTGCATAGTAGAAAAATGAAAAGATAGTCAACATCAGAATTATACGCAAGAGCGAGCATGATACAAGAGCGACAACTATACCGCATCGAATGACTTCCGTTCGAATATCCATGCAGCAAGAGCGAGTATGATAGTAGTATAAACGAGCGAGAGGGCAAATGCGATGAGATAGGTCTCGATATGTATAACAGCTGTCGTTGCGACGAGGTTTTTGAGGTTCAGTGACTCGAGATTCGGGAAGAGGATCAGTACAGCACGAGCGAAGTAGAGATAGATGTTATCTCCAGACCTGATTGCGTATTCCAGGATCGCATAGCCACCATGGCCGATGATCGTGCTCGCGATCGTCATGAACATGGCGAGTCCTGGTGAGACGATGGTAGAGAAAAAGAGACTCAGAGCGAGGAGCGAGAGCAACTTCAGGAATATACCGAGAACAGCCAAGAAAAAAATCATATCAAGGACGACTCCCTGCGAAAGGAGTATACTAATGAGAATGACGAGTTCGATGAGGATGACGAGCGAGAGTACCACAGCGAATCCTGTGAATTTGCCGAATATGATCATCCCCCGCCTGATCGGTTTCGAGAGGATGAGATAGATAGTACGACCTTCGATCTCACGAGCAATGAGTCCTCCAGCGAGGAGCAGTATGACTGCGAGTCCCGAGAGCTCGAGGAAAGAGAGTCAGAAGTCTAGGATCACTCGCTTGTTCTCACCGAGTGCGAGTGAGTCGAGTCCGAGACTCAACGCCACAAGGATCACTGAGAGGAATATGATGAGTGAGAAGAATCGGTTACGAACCATCTCACGGAATGTATTGAGGGCGATGTTGAACATATTTTTATTGTAAGAATCCGAGTATTTTCTCCTGCATTTTCCCCAGTTCCTC
>JAYWCE010000081.1:0-4464 GCA_043780775.1 Candidatus Altimarinota bacterium
GAATACAGTTCCAGCGGCAGTCTCTGGTACCCACATGACGACTGACTCGATTGGCTCTTGTTTTTTGCCGTCTACCATATGGAAGATGACTTGTGGAGCTCCGACCTGGAGCTCGAATCCTTCACGACGCATCGTCTCGACGAGGACTGAGAGGTGGAGTTCTCCACGACCTGAGACCTTGTACGAGTTCCCGTCTGATCCGTCGAAGTCGATCTTGAGACCTACGTTCATCTCTGTTTCTTTTTCGAGACGATCTCGGATCTGGCGAGATGTGACGAACTTTCCTTCCTTCCCGGCGAATGGTGAATCATTTACCATGAATTCCATAGTAAGTGTTGGCTCATCGACGGTGATAGGAGGCATCGCGACACACTCTGGATCCGCACATACTGTCTCACCTACATAGATATCAGGGATACCAGCGATCGTGATGATGTCTCCAGCGACTCCCTCTGCGACTTCCATCTTTTTGAGACCGAGTGAGGTGAGTACCTTGGAGATCTTACCCGTTCGGCGAGTTCCGTCATTGGCGATGATCGTGACCTGTTGTCCGACCCGAGCTGCTCCATCGACGACTCGACCGATACCCATACGACCGACATAGTTGTCATACGCGAGGTTGGCGATCTGCATCTTGAGGGGCTTGGTGACGTCATTGGCAGCGACAGCAACCTGCTCGATGATCGTGTCGAATAGTGCTGAGATATCAGTCGCCTCATCAGACATATGACGCTTGGCGATACCATCACGAGCGATCGCATAGACGATACGACCGTCAGTGATATCGAGTTGCTCATCAGTGGCACCGAGCTGGACAAAAAGGTCGAAGAGCATATCTACCACCACTTCTGGTTGAGCAGTTGGCTTGTCGATCTTGTTGATGACGATGATTGGCTTGAGGCCGAGTTCGAGAGCTTTTTTGAGTACGAACTTCGTCTGTGGCATAGGACCCTCGTACGCATCGACAACGAGACATACTGAGTCAACCATACGCAGTACTCGCTCGACCTCAGAACCGAAGTCCGCATGTCCTGGAGTATCTACGATATTGATCTTGTAGTCACCATATTGGACCGCAGTATTCTTCGCATAGATCGTGATTCCTCGCTCTTTTTCTTGGTCATTGGAGTCCATGATCGTCGTTCCGACATCCTCGTTCTCACGGAATGTGTTGGTCTGCTTGAGGAGAGCATCGACGAGGGTGGTTTTACCGTGGTCGACATGGGCGATGATCGCTACATTGATATATTTCATGTGGGGAAAAAGAGAGGGGGAGAAAAATAGGAAAATAAGTCAGAATTGGTTTGAATTTCCGGGATCATCCGCAAAAATATCATTTTTGCTGATAAGACCGTATGCAAAGCCGGTGGATTATACCAAAAAATGGAAAAAAGCAAGTTTATTTTTATATATTGTTGACGAGTTTAGATTTTATTGGTAAATAATTTGACAAAGTATATGGGAAGTGTTACACTATTGAAGGTATCTTTTACTTTTTCAATTTTTCAATTTATGTCTATTTTTAATACGGGATCTAAGGTCGATTATGTAAGGGCGCTAGAGTCTGAGGTTTGACAACAAAGTATTGATGACACAAGACAAAAGGCTATCGGTTCTATACAAAAAATACTGGGTCTTCCTGCAGATCGTCAGTGAACTAAGATCGCAGAAAATCCAGATTTCGCAGAAATCCAATCTATGCTTTCTCAAGGTGCTACATTGGAAGACTTACTTCATGCTGCTAGACATATAGAGGATCCATCTGTATTTTTTCCTGCTACTACAGTAGGTTCCGAAAGCTCTAAATAAAATCAAGAACAATATTACAAAGTAACCAAAAATCCCTTCCAATGTGGAGGGATTTTCCTATCATATTTCCTTGCTCTTTTCCTCTCTATCTGCTACACTAGTGATATCCTAAAACAGAGAATATGGCCAAAGAGATCGAACGACAATACATCATCGACACCGAGCACCCAGAGTGGGCTAAAATGAAGGCAAATCTACCACGCAAACACTATATCCAGTCTACGATACACCGTGGCGATGGGAACAAGCTCCGAGTCCGCCTCATCGAGGATATGCAAACCGGTGAAAAAACGGCTGCGTTCACATTCAAGGTAGCCAAAAAATCCAAAAAAGACGGACCCAATATCCGTGACGAGTACGAGTGGGTAGTGCCGTATCGCGTTGCCCTCTTCATCATGATCGGACACGGTGAGGTCATCAAGACGAGATACGAGTATATCCATACTGATGGGAAAAAGTGGGAACTCGACGAATATGAGGGCACCAATAGTGGGATAGTGCTTGCCGATATCGAGCTGCAGGATGAGGATGAAAAATTCGAACTCCCAGAGTGGATCGGACAAGAGAGTACCAAGGAAAAACGCATCACCAATAACTCATTCACTCTCCACCCATTTGTGAACTGGTCAGAGAAAGAAAAATCGTGGTACGCGAGTCTACGCAAGCGGAAATAAAAGTTTGGAATTATGTGCAAATTACCTATAATTGGTATATATTAAAAACTCTTATGCCTCAAATAATCGATGGAATCACATGTCTCACGGTCAGTGAATCACGGGATCGTACTGAGCAACATATCCTGCAAAATGCAAAGAAAATGAAACAAGAATTCCGAGCTAACAAACAGGAAGTATGTCATATGTAGTTGTGATCGCTGAGGTAGTCCAATCAAAAATCAATCGCTATATTGATCTCTATGCTGACTACTATCGAGAACTCTACAACGATAGTGGTCTCGGCGTAGCAGAGGATATCATCATCGAGCAATATATCGATATCACGAATAGGCTCAATATACTACTCCATGATACCATAGAGCAAACATTGAAGACAGATATCATACTCGGAAGATTTGAGAATACTGTGAGCCATACATCGATGGTCACAGTATCCGTGAACAATCGTAGACTATTTCTCACCTACCGTGATCTCCCAGATATAGAGACCCGCATCCTCATCGATATAGAGATCGTCAAAAAATAGTTTTGACAAATACCAATCTATCTATACTATCATCATATGAATATCCGTTTTGATTTGGCATACCTGCTCCCCGTACCCCTATCGACTCTCCGGTAGGTAATTTGTCATATCAAAACTAAATTTCCCCCCTCCAGAGAGTCATATACTACGAGGGGGATTTTTTTATTTTTTGAGCTATAGACATTATGCCATACTATAATACTGAACAACTGGAGCAAAGAGATATAGATCTCTACAATGATATCTGTACTAGCAATGGTGTAATACCGGGAGTCATACCAATTACTCAGTGACAGATCGAACTCCTATTATCCATCAGGAATAAAGTCACTCCATACATAGAACTAGATACAAGAACAAGACTTTGGAAGGTTTTATGAAAAACGAAACAAGGTGGAAATCTGACGCAAACATTTGCTAGAAAATTTTTCCTTAGCTAAAAATAGCTTTTTCCCTATAATCTCATCTATTCGTAATTTGTGCATTCTTAATTTTTAATTCACCCCTATGCTCCTCCTCTCTACACTCCCATTCAAAACTCAGAAATCTATCCCATCAGGATCAGACAATCGTGGAACTGGACTCCTCCTACAGGCTGGATTCATCCGTATGACTCTCGCTGGAGCGTACAACTATACGACTCTCGGACTCCGAGTACTCCGCAATATCGAGAATATTGTACGAGAAGAGATTAACGCAATCGGATCATCAGAGGTGCTCCTCACGGCTCTCGGATCCAAAGACGCTTGGGAAAAGACTGATCGCTGGAACTCGGTCGATATCCTATTCAAACTCCCGGGAGCTGAGTGAAAAGAATATGCCCTCAATCCTACTCACGAGGAAGTCGTCACTCCGCTCATCGGAGAATGGATCCAATCATACAAGGATCTCGAGAATTGCTCAGTGTACCAGATCCAGACAAAATTTCGCAATGAAAAACGAGCCAAGTCAGGCCTCATGCGGGGACGAGAATTCCTCATGAAGGATATGTACTCGTTCCACCGTACACAAGAAGAACTCGATACCTATTTCGAGGTGGTACATGGAGCCTACGATCGAGTGTTCGAGCGTCTCGGTCTCGCAGACTCGACGCACTATACCTTCGCCTCTGGTGGTGACTTCTCGAAGTACTCATACGAGTTCCAGACGGAGATCGCGATCGGTGAAGATGAGATATTTGTCTGTGGTTCTTGTGGTCAGGCTCACAACAAGGAGATCATCGATGAAACAGCGTTCGTCTGTGTCGAGTGTGCCCATACGATCTGTGATCGTCGGATCGTATCTGAATCGGCAAATATTTTTAAACTGGGGTCTCGATTTTCTGATGTATTCGGCCTCAAGTATCAGGACACTGATGGCCAGATGAAAAATATCGTGATGGGGTGTTATGGTATCGGGGTCTCTCGACTCATGTGACTCATCGCTGAGAAGTTCGCTGATGACAAGGGACTC
>JAYWCE010000082.1:0-11647 GCA_043780775.1 Candidatus Altimarinota bacterium
TAAAGATCAGGTGAAGTGAATCGGTAATATAATCTTGATGAGTGGACTCTTCGCGGAGAAGCGATTATTTATTTTCCGATGAGGGCGAGATCGCAAGAGCAAGACCGAGTGACTGGAGCGGATACTGAGTGACAAGATCGCAGACATACCCGAGGATCACTATCTCCTATTCCACAATATCTGAGAAAAAGAAGAATGACTCATGAGTTGGCTCCGCAAAAATGCTGATACGAGAAAAATCGATACCATCTGGGATGCTGCCGCATGGGAATCGAGATCAGATATAGATCCTACTACACTGAAACTCGTACTCTCTACCTATAGATCAGCCGAGATAACTCGTCCCAAAGATGAACCGATGAATCCTCTCATCTGACATGATATCGCTCATACCATCGAGATAATATCTCTGAGGGAGATGAGTGGAGAAAAGCTCAGTCAAGCAGAGATCATCTCACTCTGTCATGGATATGGATGAGATACGATGTTCGCCCTCGCAGATGCTATCATATCGATGAATATCAGACTCAGCATGGATATACTCAACCGTATATCTACAACCAGCAAGATCGATGCATGGCTCGGCGGATTCATCGGAACGCTACGCAATCATCTCTACATCAAATATCTGAAACAGCATGGAGCGAATGAGTCAGAAGTGGCGAGATCACTCCAGAAAGAGCCCTATAATATCAAAAAAGGATATATAAGTCCAATATCATACACAGAACTCAAAAAAATCTATACAAAATTCGTCACGATGAGTGTCGCATACAAGAGAGGAAAGTGACTCAAAGATAGTGAGTTATGACGTATTTTATCGATAGAGCTAGCCCTACTCGACTTGCAAAAATCCAAAAATCCATAAAATAGTTTTGTTTCTGATACAGAGGCTATATGTTTCTTGTATTCGTAATCTTTATACTCCGGAGTATACACTTCGTTAATTTCTAATTTTCTTATATTATGCGTATCCTATTGATCTCTGCTCTCCTCCTCTCACTCGCAAGTTGTAGTCTGCCAGGTATGAAAAATGATTCAGATGATAAGAAGATGACTCCTCCTCCTGCTCCTGTTACTCAGACAACCACTGGTACAACGAGTAGTGTTGCAAGTACTGGATCAATCGTATCTCTCAACTATACACTCCATACAGACTCGGCAACTGGACCTGTCCAAGAGACAACTCTCCAGACAGTAGCAGAGACAAGTGGCCTCTATAAGACTGGATCTACATACCAACCATTCCAGGTTACACTCGGTCAGGGACAAGTTATCGTCGGATTCGAGGCTGGTCTCATGGGTGTAGCAAAAGGCGACAAGAAAATTATCAAGGTAATTCCATCAGAAGGATACGGTCGTCCAGTCGTCATCGCCAAGGAGCAGATTGCCCCAGAATTCACACTCACTCGTGAGAAGAAGATGTTCGATGATGTTCTCTCACAGACTATCGAGAAGTCTCAGTTCCCAGCTGATATGCAAGCAAAGGTTATGGCTGCGAAGGTCGGTGATACACTCACAGGAGCTAACAATGCAGTGGCAAAAGTATCAGCAGTATCAACTGGATCAATTACTCTCGCTATCGAGAACACTGGAAATCCTTTTTACAAAAAGACTCTCGCAGTCGGTGCTACTGCGACAACTGCTAGTGCAGACTTCAAGATTCTGTCTATCAATGGTGACAATGTCACTCTCCAGATTTCTAATAAAGAGAGTCCATTCTTTGGTAAGAAATTCGCTATCGGTGAATCAGCTGTTCCAGCCAATGGACACAAGATCACTATACAAGAAATCGGAGATACGACAGTTACTGTCCTCGCTGATCACCCATTCATGGCGAAGGATCTCTACTTCGATGTTGAGATCGTAGGTGTCCAATAATATGATCGAGATCCATATCATCTCACTCTTCCCAGAGAGTGTCCGACCGTATCTCGATACGAGTATCATGCAGAGAGCCCAAGACAAGGGGCTCTTTCGCTATTTACTCCACAACCTCGCCGACTATAGTGTCCGCCATACTCGACGAGTTGATGATCGACCCTACGGTGGATGAGCGGGTACACTCATCACGATCGAACCACTCGCGAACTGCCTCCGAAATATAGTGTCAAGGTATGGTCAGATGCCGATACTCCTCACGAGTCCTAGGTGAGCCACTCTCTCTCAGTCACTCTCACAAGAGCTATCAGAAAAATCTGATACATATATCATTATCTGTGGACACTATGAGGGTGTTGATGCTCGTATTTTTGACCTATTCGATATTCGAGAGATCTCGATCGGGAACTATGTTCTCTCGAGCGGTGAACTCGCCTCCCTCATCATCATCGATAGTATCGTGAGACTCATCCCAGGAGTACTCTCAGTCGAGTCACTTGTTGAGGAGAGTTTTTCACCTGGACTCGATGGCAAGCGAGAATATCCCCAATACTCTCGGCCAGAGGTATTCGAAGGACTCACTGTACCGACTGTTCTCCTCTCTGGAGACCTACGGAAAATCCAAGAATGGAAAATAAAAAATCTCTCATAAATCGAGAGATTTTTTATTTTGATGAGAGACCTATTGAAGTGCTGGTATCATCGAGTCCGTAGTGACACCTATAGCTGATACTGTGTATCTGTTATCACGGAACAACGGCTTCTTGAGGAACGACAGGAGCGATTGTCTGATATAAATCAATCTTACCATCAGATGTAATAACAGGAATAAATACTCAACCCATATCAACCCCAAGATATGGGTTCTTTTGATAATCACGGTAACCACCTTCACGAAGCATATCGATAAGGCCTCCAATACGAACTACAGAATCATGAAATGCCATAAGAGTATATTTCTGTTCTCATACTTCATAGAGTGGTGCAATATTGTTATATGTGTATTGGAGTTTTGCATAAATAGACTCAAGGTTCTCTCTCATTTTTACATCAAATTGGATCTGATCTCCATCGAGATATTTTTCAGATAGATAGATTTTATTGTCTATATAAGTTGTATAGTACCTATAGAGTGAATGACTGATAGTATCAGCAATAGGAGCATAGAATTGTATGACAAGTGTTTGGTAAGCTGACTTTTGTAGCTCTATGCTTTCCAGTCATTTAACATATTTCTCTGTAGCACCAAAGAGAGTAAGTATCAATCAATAGGTAGCCCTTGATGAGAGAGCGTCGAATGTGAACATCTGCTTATCTTGCGTCTTTTGAAGGAGTTGGTAAGCATAGAGTGCGATATCAAAGTAGTCCTTAGATTTTATCTTATCATTGTTGAGAGTACGCTGGAGCTCATCAGCAGTCGGTGTATATGTATCAATTCCAGAAAAAGTAGGATCTTGTCTCTTTGGAATAATATTGCGAGAGTATATATCGGATAGGTATTGGAAAAACTTTCACCTTCCACTATCTGGAATGATACCCAGGATACTCGCAGTTTCTAGATAAATTGCATCAAATTGAGCGTTCGCAACACTTCCAAAGATAGCAAATCGAGCATCAGTAAGAAAGGCCTCAAGTGTCATTTGTACGCTATTCCCTTTCACAAGTTTTTCTGATTCTGTATGTATTTTTTCTATTTTTTCACGAAAATCTACCGGCTCCATTTGAGATTGAACAGCTCGAGATAACACAGATCTAAGGTCGTCGAGGAGATAGTAATTTTTTTTGCTTGGATTATATATAAGATTATTCAAGTCATTCGATGTCAGACGTCTATTACTAGAGTAATTTTTTATAAGAGCAACTTGATTAATACGATTATAGAATAAGATATGAAGCATTTGAAACAGTGGACGCGTCTGTATTGGTAATTTATACATAAAAAATACGTCCTCACCCCTTCCACTATCAACCCTTGGATTAACAAATTCAAGTCCAGTTATTTTTTTAGTATTTTCATCACCAAGTACGAGCATAATTCGAAATAAATCAGCTCATTTGAGATCTCGGTTAGCTCGGGGATCAAATCTGATATACATACCTGGAAATAGAATCATATCAGTCATGGAAACACCTTGATCAAAAAATGAAAGCTCGGCAACAACATCAATAGAGTAAATAGAAACTGTCCCATCAGGCTCATCCGATATATAAAAACTACCATTAGTAATCTGTGTTACCTGGTAGCTCATATCCTTAGGATGTAGGCTGTATGAAGTAAAGTGGTCATATAATGAAACAATACCCTGAAGGCCCTGAAATGATATATCATGAGTGCCTGAAAAGGATATTATCGGAGACGGGGTATCCATAACAAAAGCCGTAGCAAGTCTCCCAAATTCAAGAGAAAGAAAACCTGATCCAATAGATCCAGTCTGATAAGGTGTATGTACAATACTCTGTGATCACTTGTTATCAGTTGCTATATTCACAATAGTTGTTTTAATTTGATTAGTTCCAGATAGACTCGTGGTCTCACCATTATCACTATCAAAAACAAATGATCCATACACAAAAAGTGCAGAAAGTGTTGTTGCAAATACAAAGATGAGAATATTCTTGAATATAGTCATAGCATAATACTAACATATATCATGAGAAAAAGCAAAAAATGATACTATCTGCATCCATCATGAGCAAAATCACTCTCGATCTGACGAACAAGATCATTACGGTTCGTGAGAATAATACCCATTTCCCTATTATTCTCGATCGCATTGGTGGTGAGGTTGTGACTACCGATGAATACCCGAGTCTGATCTATGATGATCACTTTTGCATGTAGGTATGGTTTTTTAACCATCTTCCAGTGCCATGATGCGAACTCTGTCTGACGAGCATGATTGGACTCATTGTCTGCAGTACAGATTTCGACTTTTTTGCCAGTAGCAATCAGGCTCGCGATCAAGGTGAGCATATGATCATCATCAAGTGTCTGGACATAGATAATGAGATCCTTTTTGGCTGATAACATCAGTGTCTCTATCTTGGACCGAGCATCGAGCGGTGAAATGACGATATGAGATGGGATGCCCGATATATCCTTGTAGCCCATATGGGTTGAGTCAGCGGTGAATATGCTCTCGAGGAATCGGATGGTAGTGCTATCCGTCGCACTATAGATATATTCCCGATTTTTGGTAAAAAATGACGCTGTCCAATTCCCGGTACTGATCGAGTAGGTATCATCGATGATCCAGAACTTCGCATGAGTAAAAGAATACCGATGATTATCGGCATAGACAACTTTGATTCCTGCACCCAAGAGTTTTTTGGCTATTGGAAAATTGATTTTTGGTGTACCAAAAACATTGCCCTCGAGAACAACTCGCACATCGAGTCACCTCTTTTTTGCTCGAATGATAGAGTCTGAGAGCTTCGCAGCATCAGTCCAAGTATATATTTCGATCCAGATTCGATGTTCAGCACTATCAATACGCCCGATGAGCTCAGTATGAGTATGCGAGTTGGGGAGTGAATCAACTCGACCATCAGACATGAATATTTCCCCAGATACAGCAGTTGCCTGAACTCAGAACTCAGGGTTCTCGCGAAAAAAATGCTCATGATATGGGCTCGTACAGCCAGAGATGATGAGCAAAGAACAAAAGATATATATTCTCTGTATCATATTACTCGGCTGATGAGAACTCAGACTTCTGATGGTAGCTGTGGAGTTTTTCTATCGAGTCAAATCCTGCTCGCTCATCATCTGAGTATCTCGAGAGAGCATTGATAAGAGCATATACTTTGCCTACTTTTGGTACATAGTGAGCTCGGAAATCTCCTTCAGCAGCAGATGATCGGATAAAGAGTGACCCATACTTGAATAAATATCCCCACATACTATTCTTGCTCACAGCAGAATCTCGGATATTGCGGTAGCGGATATTCATCGCATACTGTGACCAGAGTCAATTGCGAATCAAGAGTGTTACCTTCTGATTACCGATCATGAGCCATGAATGATACCAGAGGTAATGATCATAGACAGCAAGTAGAGCTGAGATGATAACAAATATCAAAACCGTAATGGTCCATGAATACCCCGAGAGGAAATAGGTCATGATCGCGAGTGGAACCGAGACAATGATGATGAGTTTGAGAGAATTGATGACTGGGATGATCCAGTGTTGATGGGTTTTGTAGAGGATTTTCTCTTCGAATGTAGCTTTTGGAGTAGACATGAGATATGATTATATATTAGTGATGTCCATGTGGATCTGGCGCCGCATGAGCTGGAGCAGTCACGCCATGTGGATCAGCGCTATGCCCATCTCCAGCACCCACTTCATGGAACTCTACTCGATAGGCAGCATCTTCTTTGGCTCTGTAGAATCCTATATGAGAGAGATTGTACCAGATCGAGAGAGCAACAGCACTGATAATATTAGAGAGGAGTAGCTTGTACAGCATCAAGAGGACACCGAGTGGGATAATAGTATCCTTGTGATCTATGATATAGGTGAATACGGCGGATGGATGAATCATATTCTGATAATACCAACTATCCCGGAACCAGACAAATATCGTTCCAACCTGGAATATATAGGTTTGCTCAACCATATAAAATAGTACTGAGGCCGCTGAGAATATCAGAAACATACCTACAAAAAGATACTGGAGGATATAGATCCCCTGATGCGTTGTCTCGGCGATGACGAGTCCACCATGGAGAGGAAATAGTACAGCGAGGATGAATACTGCATAGACAGCGATCGATATGATGAGTACTGCAAAAGGAAATGGAAATAATCCACCCGTCGTACCCATCGGACCATTGCCGAGGAGGAGTACTGAGAGGAGGATATAGATACCCAGTCCGACGATCGCACCGAACGCTATCTCATAGAGCGTATGGAGTGTCCAGTAGTAGTACATGATGAGTGTCGCAAAAAAACTGAAACCAAAAAATATGATATCAAATTCTGAAACCTGGAATGTCTGTGCAAACGCCGCAACAAGACCCATATGGCAGAACTTAGATCTTAGAATTTAGAAGTGAGACAAGGAACAAAGAATTGTAGTCTCATAACTGAGATGAATTGTATAGAAGAGAGAGTCAAAAGCAAGGGATTTTTTGTTTCTGTCATTCTGAGGTTTCTGGAGCTCAGAATCTAGATTCCGTTGATCTACTCTACTTCACTTTCAGACTCGTCAGATACGCGATCGCAAGAGCATCAGCCGCGTCATCAGGCTTCGGGATTTCACTGAGACCGAGGAGCATCTTGAGGGCTTTCTGGACTTGGGGTTTTTTGGCGAATCAGTTCCCTGCTATTCCTGACTTCACCTGGAGTGGAGTGAACTCGACGAGTGAGATCCCGCGAGTTGCTAGCGTATAGACGATCACGCCGCGAGCCTGAGCGACATCGATACCGTTCGTCACATTCCGGAGAAAAAATAAACGCTCAATCCCGCAAATCGTCGGACGATATGTATCGAGTATCTCGCTGAGATCGGATCCAATCTGTACGAGCCTATCGGAGAATGCTACTCCAGGCCTCGTCGATATCACACCATACTCGAGTATCCTCACTGATTTTCCTTCTTTTTCGAGGACAGCGAATCAGGTGGTTGCAGTTCATGGATCTATTCCGAGGATTATCATGGGATGATTATATGGAAAAAATCATTTCGAGAAAACTTTTTGCACTCGTCGCATCCACCATCGCTTCTCTGATCCTCTGTGCATCACCATAGTTGACCTTGCCTTCGTGTCGTTTGCGTGAGAATATCTCAAGTTCTATGAGACGAGAGAATGGGATATAGCAACCATCGGAGATGAGTACTGCGAGCGTGTTCGGGATTTCTTTTTGCCAATAGGTAATCAGAGTCTCTGTCATCGGAGACAACTGGACACCATCGCGGACAAGAGAGAGGAGTTGATACAGTCGGCCGACAGAAAGAGTATAGTTCTTGTGTATGATATTGTTGATGTCAGTATCCGTACTGTGACTCAGTGTACCGACTACTCTATATTGGATCTGAGTACGGAACCCTGCAATCAACTTTTCCTCGATCCATGCATCCAGGATTTTCTGATAGGCGAGCACTATCGGGAGAGCATCCATCTGAGGGTATCGCTGCAAAGTTTGCCAGTATATCTCAGCATCAATAAGTCGCTCTACGGTATAGCGAGGAGCATGTTCGAGAGAGTCATCGAATTGATCTAGTATGCGCTTGGTGAGGATATCGAGTCACTCAGACTCGAACATATTAGCGAGAGACTTGCGAGTTGTTTTGGTTGATTTCTCTTTTTGGATACGAGTGATCGAGGTCGCGACCTCACGACGCATCCACTTCTCAGCGAGATCGAGTCTAGACTTGAGTTCTATATTTTCTCGGATGAGATCTTCCTTTTTTTGCATAAGGGAATTATATCATATATATGCAACGAGGGCAAATCCAACTATCCCAATCGAACGATCTCCTCGATGAGGCTATACGTCATTTCTGGTCAGGTAGTTTTCTCATAGTCGATACCCACCTCGACCGCTGCATAGTCATTGCCACCTGGGAATATCGCATCTCCGATAAAGAGCATATCCGCGAGTGGGACTCCGAGATATTTTTCCATCTGATAGATTCCATATTTCTTGTCGACTCACTTGCGAGTGACATCGATCGTTGTAGTCCCTCCGACTCTGATCTCATATTCTGGGATACTATCCATGAGAAATGGGAGCATCGAGAGGCGTTTTTGCTGATCTGGATCCCATTTAACCTTGATAGCAGGTGGACACTGTTGTCCGAGTGCTGACCATGATACCTGCGTACCACGATCCTCGATCTGCTCACCATAGAGAGGTCATTCGGTAATCACGCCAGCCTCTTTTTGAGCCTCTCTGAGAGCCTGGAATATCCTCTCTACATCACCTGGAGCAAGTCGCTCCTCATATATATTGATCCAATCTCACCCGACAAAATGATAGTAAGAAGCACCACAGGTAGGAAAGAGATAAAGATTATCGAGTCTTGTATTCTCTGGAAGCTGCGAGATTACCTGCTTGATGATTTGCTCATACTTTCCCCCTGTGATGATGGCAACTTTTTTGATTGTGAGGAGATCTGTGAGGGCCCGAGCCATATTTGGTTGTACCTGAGATTTACTCTCGGCGAGTGTATCATCGAGATCGAATATTATGAGTGATTTCATAGGTATGAAAAGTTAGTTAGTTAAGTATTATAGGTTTTCAAGAATTCTAGAAAAACTTGATCCACATATCGTGGAAATAGACATCATGATCAGCGATTGAGGACTTGAATTGCGTATATCCAGCATATGATCGGGACTGTCCTCTATCTCGCATATGGTCGAAGTCACAGTATTGTATTCATTTCTCATATGAGTCAAGGAACCATCTATCCATGAGAGCGATCCCGAGATGATATGGATGACTATCTCTATGATAAAAAGAAACCCAATACTCACTCGTCACCCCCTCATCGATGAATATCGCTCCTGCGAGTACTCGTCCATCTACACTCGCTGTATAGATCCGATATCCTGATTCCCTATTCTCTAGGAGCTTGCGAGTCATACGGATACGGGATCATTTTTCTTTATCAGATACGGGAGTCACCCGATAGAGCGAGAGAAAATCATCGAGCGAGCAGTCAGTACGGATCTCTATAGTTCCATTGACTATATTCTCGAGCACCTTGCGTCTGTGTGCTCTCGCAGGAGCCGTCCACTTGTTCCAGTAGTCAGGACGATCAAGAATAGAGAATGCTGACCGAGACGAGTGGATATCTCGTCTCGTGTACCAAGTTGGCACTCTCCACCATCCTACAGGTTTGTCAGTTTTTCTCATCGGTGTCCACCAGATGATCCCATGCGATATTCAGGACTTTTGGAGTTCTATCTTAGTGAGTTCGGTATCATTTTTCTCTACTGTGACGTTCCAGAGTCCTGGGAATATCTGGAATCCCATCCAGAAATCATATCACTTCCCTATTCACTCTATGGTATTGTTGGTGTATTTGCGATAGTAGTCATAGAAAACTCGACTCCCAGTGCGGTAGTATATGAAATCAATTGGAATGAGAGATCGAGATAGGGTTTTCATTATATATTCACAATATGATAACTCTGAGCATATCCTACGCCCGACTGAGTTAAGAGTCACCATGGGATCGTGTGCTTGGCAATCTTGCCTGCATATTGCAGATATGGTGCATAGCTATAGTAGTTCTGATCTGCAACGATGATCCCTGTAGGTTTTCATGCTATATTCCAGTTGATACCTAGTAGTATAGCTACGTGCTTGCGATTGGCAAGAGCGAGAGAATAGTCTGATTTGCCATCGAAACAAGCGATCATCATACCTCTATACTGAGAGAGGTCCTTCGCCTGTTGAGTATTGACGTAGTCTATGAGAGAGATCCCAGGTTTCCATGCGCTCGATGGTATCGATCTCCGATCAGAGACTGCCTTCGCAAATGCAACACACTGACCCATATATCCGTTCTCAGAGAATTGTGGATATTCACTATCTCATGAATATATTACTGAACCTGGATTAGGATTATATACCATCAGCATAAGGTATTCCATATCAACAGGCTTATTTGGCTCCAATGGATTGTGAGTACAGAGTATTTTACCTCATGGCACAACTCCACTCTTCCAGTATCCTGCAGGGATACCAGTATCATACCATGGAAGCGTGAATGCAAGGGAAGATTGGATGTAGGGCATTTATTTTGTAGATAATAAGATCTTAATACCAAGAATTGCAAGGATTCCTCACATAACATTATTTAGATAATATTGTACTGATGGTATATGTGACCTGACAACTCCTGTATTGATAATAGTCGTCAGTATGGCAAACCATATCCCACCGATACTCGCCATCATAATTCCATAGCCAATTTGAATCACAAGTGAAGTATTCGGATCGATTACTTGTGTGAATACTGACAGAAAGAATAAAGTTGCTTTTGGATTGAGCACATTCGTAATAAAACCTTGGCGGAATGCAGAAAATAGTGATTGATTCGTTGAGGCTTGTATAGATTCAGGCCCGCTCTTTCAAGAGCGAAACAACTGGTAGGCAATATAGAGAAGATAAAGAGCTCCAAGTATTTTAATCACTGAAAAAAGAGCAATTGACTGAGAGATAATAATCCCCACTCAGGCAATACAGTATGCCACATGTACCAAGATAGCCAGTCACACACCGAGAGCGGTCATATAACCGAGTTTCTTTGCCTTGAGGGCATTCTTCACAACAACAATCATATCTGGACCAGGTGATATAGCAGCAAGGAGAGTTATAGAAGCAAGGATAATAAGTTCATTCATATTAAACAAGAAAGATAAAAAATTACTATACTAGCTTTTCAAACTCCTCCACCATCTTCTCTACCTCTCTGAGTCCTGCTCTACAGAACTCTGGGGATGCGATATCGATCCCATATCGAGAGAGGATATCTCGAGGTCGCTCAGATCCTCCGGATCTGAGGATATCTTTGTAGTCCTCTATAGAGAGTGATCCATCTTGTACCTTGTTGTAGAGAGCAAATGTGAGCAGATTGCCAAATGCGTAGGCATAGCAGTAGAACGGTGTATGATAGATATGTGGGATCATCGACCATCCGCTCTCACTCTCTGCATCGATATCATAGGCAACCACTCCTCCATAGAGGCTATCCTGATGCTGTCTCCAGAGGAGATTGAGATCCTTGTAGGAGAGCTCTTCTC
>JAYWCE010000083.1:0-4147 GCA_043780775.1 Candidatus Altimarinota bacterium
CCGACCGACGATATTGAGCTCTTCCCAAGTACTCCAACCGACATCACCACCGAACAGGATATTGGTACCAGGTTGGAAACTAAAACGAAACATATTCCGAGCCCCGAGTGCCCATATTTTGGATCTATTGGCAGCAGGATCACCAGTATGGAATGGATTATCACTCGGAGCAGTGCCATTGCTATTGATCCGTATGACCTTGCCTGCGAGGCTATCGATATTCTGTGCACGCAGAGACCTGATATCAGCAAAGTCGAAACTCGCACCATCTCAGAGGGACGCATAGAGAAAACCATCATTCCCGAACTTGAGTCCTCACACCGAGTGACTCGCATCATCAGAGGGGATACAGTCAGCGGTGATGGGGTAGTTCTCACAGGATGGGGCCGAGAGAGTACCTCATACGGTTCCGAGGAGTACGACCTTCGATGACTCGAGGGCAATATCTCCAATTACTGTGATCCGTACGATTCGCCCAGTTTTTGGTCATGCGATATTCGTACCTGGTGAGTTCTCATAGGTATAGGAGAGATAGAGATATCCGTTACTCGAGAAGTTGGGATCGACTGTGATTCCTATGAGTCATCGATCACCATAGCTATTGATATCTGTCAGTGTGATCACGGGAGTATTTGAGAGGGTTCCATTTTTGATCACTTTGACGGCTCCTCACTTCTCAGCGACGAATATCCTCCCATCAGGTGCAAAAGTAATCGCGGTAGGAATATTGAGACCCGAGGCGATTGTCTCTACTTCGAACCCAGCGACGGCTCAGACACTCGATGTATGTATACCAAAAAATACTATAAGTAAACATACTAAGGAGGGTATTTTTTTCGCAAGAATGTGTGGAGTAAATGAGGAATACATAATGATAAAATATTAACGAAAACTAAATGATGAGAGATTTCTCTTTCTGTTGTTCCAGCCATGGAACACTTCTCCTACAATATGTCTATATTTCTCATAATAGTCGTGACAGAGATCGATCCTCGATTCCCAATCGGTCATAGCGATGTATTGATTATATTCTTCTGATGAATAGTATCGATTGAACTGACAATATCCGATACTCGCCCCCGCATCTCAGGATATGAGCTCGTCCCAGAGTGATTCTTCCTGGATCATGAGTATAAAGTCTATATCCTTCCACCGTTCCCATGCATAGCTCACGGGATCCGATTTTTTCCCATATCGGTATATTTTTTTATCGTATTTCTTGGGATCTAGAGTAACTGTATCTGTAGCAAGCAGGATGGCTGATGGGGAGTGATACATAGGTATATCAGGAGATGGGATCGATGCGAGCAGCGATCAGTCTGATCGCTGCTCTGTGGGAATATGAGTACCGGGTATACTCATATTCGGTGATCCCCCGAGGAATATAGATGATGAGGCTATCCAAAACCCCGAAAAAATAAGAGGAATGAACGGCATAATGAAGCAACTTAAAAATAAATTATAGCTATGTTACCATGACTATTCTGATATTTTGATGAGCCAATTATTCACATCCCAAACGATAACGATGATGAGATGTACGAGAAACGAGATTCAAAAGTTGATAGGCATATATATAAAATTACAATAATAAAACATATTCTGGAGTTACGAATCAGGGAACCCATTTTTGATAAGATCTTCAAAAGTAACAAAGACAACTCCCATTTCTGAAAGATTCTTGAGCATAGCAATATAGTATTTATTGTAAAACTCTACATCCATTGTTTCATCAGTATTGGCATAATCTTGAGGATGCATCATGATCACGCAGACTCCATTTCTACTAAATAAATTTTCACAACTGCTCAGTATTTCTGTTGCTGGTATGATTCGTTTTTTATCAAAGTTGTAGGTAGTACTATGATAATCATAGGATCATGTTCCGATAGTAGAGAGTATATGTATTCATGCATCAGATATGGCTCGCTTTGCCTCCGCTGATGTGATATTAAAAGGAGGAATAAAGCTCATGATGGACCTACCACTCACTCCTTCTAGGACTTGCTTCCCCATATCGATCCGACTCCGAGCATCAAGGTAGGATATATTCCCGAATTCTGTGATATAGTTTTTTTGGGCACCGTCGAGTCCTATACCCGAGTGATCCCAGCCATGCATAGCGATTTCTATATTGCAGTTCTCTCTTTTGAGGAATTTTGTCAATATATGATCTTCGGTGAGATTCTTGGGTATGACTCATGCGACTATAGGGGCGTTATATCTCTGGGCATCTCGTATCATCTGGATAGAGATATCCCTCCAGGAGTATGCCTGGACATCATCGAGACGGAGTACGACGAGTTTTTTGTCATCGAGATTGCTTGGGAGATGTATCTTCGAGATACAGAATTGATCCAGAGCGATCGAGAACACAGATTGATCATCTTCGATATATCAATGAAAAATGGCAACCAGATTGCCCCCAGTAAAAAATAATACTATAGAAACAATGGATACTGAGAAGATGATTTTGACGGTTTTGGAGAGCATAGGAATCAGTTATTATCGGCTCGAAACTCGATCAGCCCGTTTCCAGAGGAGGTCTCATTTTTGCAGCACTATCTCTCTGATGAATTCATAGCCTATGATATAGGCATTGACGAATATGATCAGGACATAGTGAGGGAAATAGAGCATGAGATCGTACCTCCCACTCTTGATACTGGCGTATACTGCGAAGAGGAAAGCTCCAAAAAAATATGTCGGTAAGAGGTAAATGAGAAAAAACTCGGGATAGAGAATCGGCATGAGTAGGGTGATAGCGCTATAGATCACGCCATCTATGAATATGGATGCAAGTACGAATCCTGCTGATGGATTGGTGAGCATGATAGACCAATACTTCCTCATATTCTGCCAACCTCCGCCGTACCACCGCTTCATCTGTCGTATATATGATGAGAGATTCGGCGGGTCCTGCGTATAGACGATCGCCTCCATATCATAGACGATCCGTAGCTCTTTCAGATGTAACTGGAAGGTGAAGTCGAGATCCTCAGTCACGGTATCATGATAGAGAGAGAGTCACCTCAGGACAGAAGTCTTGATCGCAGTAGCACAACCAGGCATAACATAGATGTACCCGATGATGGATTGGGCTTTTTTGAATACATTCTGTCCCACGATATAGTCGATCTCACGACATGCTGTGATCCAGTTATATGCGATGCTCGACACATATCCTGCTACAGCGGCAAGTGTACCGGTTGTATCCCGCTCGAAGTCCGCCTCTATCCGCTCCACGAAGTGCTCATCGAGGAGAGTATCCCCATCCGTCATGATCACCACATCCCCCGTGATATGTGGGAATCCTTTCATCTGAGCCTTACTCTTATTGCCTGTATTTTTTTTGAGATGGATAGGCCTGAGATTGGCATATTGGAGAGTATAATTCGTGAGTATAGCATGCGTATTATCGGTACTCCCATCGTTCACGACGATGATCTCATCGAGTGGTCTTGTCTGAGTAAACGCCGATCTCAGACATGCCTCTAGACTCTTATCTTCATTGTACGATGGTATGAGGAGGGATATTTTCATAGGAGAGAATTCGTGATTACCAAAAGGATACCCCATCTCCACCCGACCCAACTCGACACCTACAGCCACTCACTCAGACGAGTGATCGTCTTGCGATATATACCGCAGGACTGATTCTGATAGTATCCTCTTCACCCTGAATATCAAAGACAAACTCAAGACAAAAGAAAACAAAAAATCCCCAAATATATTTGGGGATTTTTTGTTAATAGTTCTCTATAGTGTCTTCGTATCTATCTCTACTCGAGTCCTTGCGACAAAGTCAGTGATAGACTCTGTCGTCTTCTCTTGAGTCTTGTAGTTGCGGACAGCGAGAGTGCAAGTGGTCATCTCGGTATCACCGACGACGAGGATATAGTTCGCATGCTCAGTCTCTGCGTTGCGGATTTTTTTGCCCAGTGAGTTATTGGAGTCGTCGAGCTTGACTCGGAGTCCTGGCTTTTTATTTCAACCAAAACATCTCAATATATACCTGACTGAAATATCTAGTTCTCAGTAACACTTACATCATCAAGAGTCAGTGATCCAACTTGGGCAATACTATGCCATACGGTCATAGATACAGTATCCGTTGGGATCACAATAGAAGCTGTGAGGAGAGCTG
>JAYWCE010000084.1:0-11046 GCA_043780775.1 Candidatus Altimarinota bacterium
CCCATAGTCATCGTCATGCTCATTCGCAACCTCTGCCAGCGACTCATATGAGATGGTGTATTCATAGTATGACCTCGATAGATATCGTGTGTACTATCGACTCCGACTGCATGTATATGCATATTCACGGGGTAATAAAGGTAGGATATACAAAAGTATGCCTATGAGAGAGTCTTGATCTCTTTCTCTATTTTTGCGAGATCATCTTTTGCCTCTTTGTCGTCTGTATTTTCAGTGACATAGTCAATAAGATAGGCTTGACTCCGTTCGAGGGAGTGCTTTTTCTCCGTTTTCTCAGCCTCCCCATGACGCTTCTCGATACGACGTTTCTCATACTTGGTGAGGTCTACGCCCTCAGGGAGATAACGAGTATCTGTCGGAAGAGACGGAGTCGCATAGTCTGGCAAGAGAGGATCCCACTGGGCCCACGGACTCCACCAGTCTCCGAGATAGGCTCGTGAGAGGTACTCAGGATTCTCCTCGAGGAATACACGATAGTCCTCGTAGTTGTCGAAGTCCTTTTGGAATGTATGCAACTCCCCATTCAGATTAGAACGGGATACGACGCGTCATTTGAACATAGTATGTAGGAGTTAGATAGATAAAATAATCAAAAAAATAGAACCTCAAATCCCCGATACTGACAACCAACTACGAGGGTACTCGTAATTGGTATAGCTATTGTACCTCGCACAACATAAAAGAAAAAGAAAAATCGAGGACAAAAATATAGGTAAATAAAAAAACAGTGTGCTGTTTGTACACTGTTTTTTTATACCGGTTTTAATAGATTATATGGTATATGATGTTATGTTATTTTAGTACTTTCTGAATAAGATCATCGAAACTATGGATCATATCATATTTCACATTTGCATGTCCGAGGGATTCAAAATGCTTGCGTGCATACTTGATCTTCAGATCTTCAGTTCACTTGAGATCGAGAGTATTCAGACTTCACTTTGTCTCGGCAATAAAGTAGATATATTTCACATCTGTTCTATCAAATACTATTGCCCAATCTGGATTATAATTTCATATTGGAGTCGAGATCTTGAATCCTCTCGGGAGTTTTGCATATACCAGTATTTCTCCTGCTTCTAGCTCTGTTGCGAAGTTTCTCTCCACGAGAGAATCCGTTTTCACGTAGTCGTAGATATGCTTATTCACTCGGAGTACATTTTCCTTGAGTGATCATTTGAAATTATTGAGTGTAAATATATCAGATGAATACTTCTGATCAGTTTTTGTATAAGTGATATTATTGATAAGCGTTGTAGCTTTCTGTTCTTCTATCAGTTTCGATACCTTTTTGATAAAGTCTTCTGGATTCTCTTGAAAGAGTCCAAACTTGATAGGATGAATAGCCTGCAAAATAGCTACTATCGTTTCTCTACGGAGATTCGTATTTTTTGCAATCTCACCAATCAGATCATATTTGATATTACCCAGGATATTAGCTGTGAGCTTGGTCTGCTTATCGAGTTTTGTTAGGCTCGTATGTGACTTTAGACTTGCCTCATCTATGGTATCTCATTGTGATCCAGTGGTTATACTTACAGTCACTCTATTTACCTCGAGTCCTGTATTGATTGCATCAACGCTATTACCGACGAGTTCCTGGCTATCAAAATCTACCTCATAACTCGTGATGGTATTGATCTTGTTCCAGAGATCCTGGAATTCCTTCTTATTAAAATTATTATTTGGCTTGAGTATTGCTTCATTGACATTATCAGCTCTGCCATCATCAATAGCTCTGAAGTTATCAGTAGAATATACATCTCCTATTACCTGCACGATCTCATTCTGGAATGCTACAAATTCAGAAGGGAGAACAAATACTTCTGTTTCTATATCAGCCATACATTTATCTGTGACCCTGTAGTCAGTATCCAGGTATCACTTCATCTTCAGATCGAAGATAAGATTCATGGAACTCGAGTCATCGAATACAAATTTCTCTCACTTCTCATTCTTGAGGACTCGTCACTTGAATACATCAAGCGTTAGTTTTCTTGGCCTATTGGACAATGAGTCGAGTATCTCTTTCTGGAGATCATTCGCAAATGTCTCATACGATTCACTCGCAATAACTGTGAGAGTATTGTATTCGAAGAATTCGCTCTCAAGTACATGTTGATCCATTCTATCTCCATGTTCATTCACACAGATTCGGAGTCATCGACCGATCTCTTGTCGCTTACTGATATTGGACTGAGAAATCTTGAGTGTACAGATCTGGAATACATTCGGATTATCCCATCATTCCCTGAGTGCCGAGTGAGAGAAGATAAAACGAGTCGGTTCAGAAAAGCTCAGGAGTATTTCTTTCTTTTTCATAATCAGATCATAGGCAGATATATCATCACTTCATCCATCTCACTTTTTCTCCACGGAATCAATAGACTTTCCCTTCTTGTCTACTGAAAAATACCCATCATGAACATCGGATGCCTTGAATCTATCAAGATATTTCCTATATTCTCATTCGAATAGAGATTGTTCTCGGATAACATCATTGTATTCCTCTTCGAATATGGTTTCATACTCACTCGGAATTTTATCCCCTGCCTCATCATAACTTCTGTATTTTGCAACCTCATCGATAAAAAAGAGTGAGAGTACCTTGATTCCTTTATGGAACATGAGTCGTTCTTTTTCTATATGAGACTTAATTGTTTCACGGATCTGGATCCTGCGTATATGCTTCTCGTCGACATTTCCCATAGCTTGTCATACCATGAGTTTCACACCATTGGTAAATGATACGGTATTATCGAGTCCGTTGATTTCTTTTACAACAAATCATCGATACTGCTCGAGCTCATTCGAGAGATCATAGAGATTGTCTCATTCTTGTATCTTCTTGAGTACCTTCTTGATACCTGATTCTTGTTTCACCTCCATCTCCATCTTGATATGAGCTGTTGGGAATGCACTGGTGCTGATATTGATACGATCGAGAAAAAGAAAACTATTGGTTCCCACATTTCCTACAACTTCAATACCTTTGACATTGATTTTCTTTACGAGCTTTTGATTGAATGCATCGATCGCATCGAGACGATAGATCTTGTTATAGTCTTGTTTGTGTGTTGCTGAATATCTGAGTGTGAATAGCGGATGGAACTCATGAAGAGTGGCCTCCGCCTTGTCCCCGAATCTCTGTGGTTCATCAATGATAAGTATCGGATGCGCTCCCTTGATAATATCGATAGGCATCTGAGAACTTAGGCTATCGAGCTTTTGATATATCTTCCTGGATTCCTTACTGTTCGTAGCAAACGCCTGATAATTCATGACTATCACCTCAATATTGGAACTCGATGCAAAATTCTTGATATTCACGAGATTGGATTTGTTGCCAGTATCGTAGATAAAAAATCGTATCTTCTTCCCATAGAGTTCCTGAAAATGCTCTGCTGTAATCTCGAGAGACTTATTCACTCACTCACGGATAGCAATCGATGGAACCATGATGATAAACTTGCTCCAACCATATTGCTTGTTGAGTTCGAATATGGTCTTCGTATAGACATAGGTCTTACCTGTACCTGTCTCCATCTCAATAGTAAGATTGTTTCCTCACTCCAGTTTCTTCGATACTGGGAGTCATCCTATTTTTTGGATATTTTGAACATTTGATAGAATTTGTTCTTGTGTAATATCAATAGTTCTTCAGTTAACTTCTCGTAATATCTCAAGTGGCTTATTCGAGAACATCTCTTCTATCTCGACACGCTTTCCGAGGAGATTATCATCGATAATCCTACGGTCCATAATATCCTTTCGGAATCATTTTGTCTGACCAAGAAAACAATTCACTACGGCGTCAGTAGCTTCGGCCTGGTATTGTTGTTGTTTGAATTTTAGCTTCATATGATATGGCTTATGAATATTGATTTTCTAATATGAAACAAATATCTTCTATAAAAGAACTTCTGGAGGCTGACAGAGATCGGGATGTGTGTATGCCTTATGTTTTCGCACGACATTGATAATTGCTTTATTCGTACACTGTACAGCGAAAGTATTTGGGTTTTTCCCAAGCATGGTTGCTACTTCTCGTGCTGGGATGAGAGGATATTTTTTTTCTTCAAATCGTCGACAGATTACAATATCCATGGATTGTTTGAGTCCATCGACAATAATATCCTGAAATGGCTTTGTAACGGAAAAATCAAGATCTTTCAAACTTTTTCCACCCAGCCATTTTTTTGTTTCTACATCACAGACACGAAGTGCATTATAATAAATATCTCGATCTTCTTTTTCTATACCTTTGATCGCAATATTGGGGAATCCTGCCATAATCAGAAGCGTATTGAGTGCAATTCTTCATACTCGACCATTGCCATCAGGATACGGATGGATATATTCAAAGGCTGCATGAAAGAAGATGATCCTCTCGAGAGGAGTACAAGTATCAAGCGTAAGTATACTCATGAGTGACTTCAAAGCGGGTTCTATGAGATGAGGACTGAGTGGTTCAAAACTCTTGGTAGAAATCTCTCGTTCATTCTTGGCAAATTCTCCAGGATTCTGAGAGAACTGACGAGGAACATCCTGAAAGAGTCGAGAATGAATAGTATGAAGGAGTCGGATTGGTATATGAAGATCCTTCTCCTCGCTATTCTCGATCATCCCATAGTTATATGCGATAGTGGCAGCATCAAAAAAATTCAATATCTTACGGACTCCCTCTTGTTGGTATGAGGGATTGTCGAGGATACTTTCCAAATCCCATTTGTTGTTGAATTCTCATTCGATCGATAAAGTATTGATACCATCATCGATTAGGAGTTCTCGCCATTCGGGATTTTTAATAGCAACTTCCCTGAGTCATCAGAGTGATTCATACCATTTTTGCCTTTGTATAAGGGATTTTGGAAGTATTGACATAAGAAAATGAAAATAGAAATATATAATGAGTTAAATATAATTTTTTCTAAAATACCGAGATTATTCTCTTGTATAATAGGTTTCTAGTACAGTATAATAAAATTCACAATTTCTCAAAATTATAGAGAATGAAAAATTATATCACTCTCAGATCTGAATCTGGTGAGAGCTTCTTGAATCTCGTCTCGAAGTTGATACGATCAGCATCACTCTGGAAGCTACTATCACGGAATACTACCTTGAGTGGATTGAGTCAAGCAATTTCATCTACAATAGAGAAGTCTACTTCTTCATCGAAACATGCCACAAGAGAGTTGCCAGCTACCAAGAATACTGTACTGCCAGCAATCGTGCGAGTCTCTATCGGGAGATCGAGTGTGAGTCCGAGATCGAGCATAACTTGTGCGAGCATATCCTCTGGAGTTCTATCATCTCGGATATTGCTCGTGAGATCGAATAGTCCTGCCTGTGTCACTTCTGTCGGATGATAGAATACATCCTTCATATTCGAGCTATCGAGGCGATATACTCGGAATCCAGTATCGAGATTCTCGATGCCTTCTTTATCCTTGTTCTCTTCAAGTATCTTCTTGCCAGCTCTACGGATACGCTCTTTTCCTATTTCACAGATATTTTTATAACCAGCTTTCCGAGCATCACTATCCTTTTGTGTTTCTTCTGGAATCTGAACCATGATAAACTTACGGTTTCCACCATCATCAGCATTCAGTTGCATCACAGCGTGGGCAGTAGTAGCAGATCCGGAGAAGAAATCAAGAATCAAATCATCCTTAGTTAACATTACTTTCAATACATCCTTCATTAAATATAGTGACTTCGGAAAATCAAAAGTTTTGTCTCAAAGTAATCAATCAATTATCTTCGTTCAGAAGTGGTATCAATGATATTTTTTGTCAATCCAATGAGTCTTGATAACCTGTTTTTCTCTTAATTTTTCATAAAGAAAAATCTTTCAGTTTTTATTTATTGCAATCAATTCTCATTCACTATACCTATCAATTAAAGTGTCCGAAGTTGTCTTCCATGTTCTATCTTGTCATGCATCAGTAGTAGGAAAAACTTCAAAATATCAATCAGTTTTGTTTAAACTGAATATCTTCAAATCTTGACTTACATAAACAGGGTACCAGAACCTCGGCTTATTTTCTCTCAGACTATATTTTCAATCTGACATTCTAATAAAATTCTTTAGCTTATACTTTCACTTATCATCCTCAAGTGAAAAATTTTCTGCCAGATCATCATCAAGAACTACATCGTTAAAATTTGCTTTATCTTTATTTTTTGAATATACCAACATAAATTCATTACTTGTTCAAAAAAACTTTTCTTGATTTCTTCATTCAGGTTTATGGACTACTGTAATTACTCATAGTCTATTTTCTTCTCAGAATATCTCATCACAAATCGAAGTAAGTGTATGGAGTTCATTATGATCAATTGCAAGTGCCATGAAACCATCTTCTTTCAAGAGGTCTCTTGAGACGATAATTCTCTCATACATCATTGAAAGCCAGTCACTATGAAATCGACCATTTGTATCTGTATTCTTGAATAGCTTTATTCAATCTGAATCTACAGCTCATATACTCTCATCAAATTCTTCTTCTGAAGCTGAGAAGTCATTAGTATATATCATTGCTGTTCCAGTGTTGTAAGGAGGATCAATATAGATCATCTTCACTTTCCCGAGATAGGATTCCTGGAGGACCTTCAGGACTTCGAAGTTATCTCACTCGATATAGAGATTCTCAGTCGTATCCCAGTTCACACTGTCTGCAACGACTGGACGAAGCGTCTTGTCTATCGGAGTATTCGCCTTCAGGATGCTGGCCCGCTTTCCTGGCCAGTCGAGACGATACCGCTCTTCACTGCCTTCGACGAGTTCTCGGGAGAACATCTGCTTGAAGAGATCATAGTCAATAGCCTTTGTAATATTGCCATCAGTATCTTCTTTCTCTGTGATAACTTGTGGGAAAAGCTTGCTCATCAGATCCAGATTCTGAGTTACCATATCAGGAGTGAGCATATCGAGTTTTTGCATAGTCGAGTGGGTGAGGGATTATTTGGAGTTATATTGAGTAATACTTATTTACTACCCAGCTTCTTCAACTCTTTGTATTCAATGATATTCGGAAAAGTATTTTGTAAATATGGCAAAACATGAGCATCAGTTCTATCGATAATATACTTTGCACATCTTTCATGTAACCACTCTTTTTGGAACCACTCAGTAAAAAGTGGATAGAGAGAATCTGGATATTGCCTCACTCCAGGTATATGTCTACCATCTGGATAGATATGCGTATAGGTTTTGCAGATCTTTTCTGGATCGTGTCATTTCTCTTTGAGATATTTATTGAAGAGGATACCCGTGCTAATATCTGGAATAATATTATCAGGGAGTTCAAATCCATTGTGTTCGAGTGGAAGTGCAAAAAGTTCGACCATCTTATTGAGCATGGACCAATATCCGAGAGTACTATTCTGCTTTGCATTCAGACTGAATCGCATCATCATAGGGCTCAGGGATTTGGTGGTACCATAGCTTCCTGTCTTTCGGATTGTTGGTAATACTTCACCCACCACCCAATCACTAAACTTCTCTGCTTCAGGCTTTCTGGATTTGAAAACAAGCTTATACATTCAGGGTTCTGAGATCAAAGTCACCTGTGTAATATTAGGGTCGTCGGTTAAAGCGACGAGGCTTTCTTTTCAAACTAATGTCATTTTCATGGTTTCTGACAGATTTGAAACAGCATCTCTTGAGTTTGCTATTTCTAGTATATCACACACATCTTTTGCAACAAACCACACATCACCATCGATGATGACGGTTCGTACTTTGATATTTTTATAATCAAAAAGAGTTACACTTTTATTTTTTTCCATAGTTTTTCTTGTGTTAAAAGTTAAAATTTGAGCGATTGGAGTTCTTTTTCTTTTTTCTTCAGAAGGAGATTGAGAGATACTTTTTTCTTGAATTGTTTTTCAGCTTGTATCTTATTTTTCAGAGCGAGGATTTCGGCCGAGAGTGTACTGATTTTCTTGTCGGTGGCAACTACTTCAGTGAAGCTCATACTCTCAGTGCTGACTTGTCTGATGAATTTCTTGATGATATTCTGATAGACCTTTTCGAGGTTGATAGCATGAAAATCAAATTCTATCGGTTCGTTCCACTCTGAGAAATAGTAGGACTTGTTCGGATCATCCTTCAGAGTTATTCCATAAGCGAAGTTATCATCATAACTGAATATATAGAGAATCGGATATGGGATCAACTTGTCTATCACTCGGAGTACATTCTGTGGGATAGATTTCTCCTTGAGTTCTATCTCGAATACCTGTATCTCTTCGACTGTTCAGGAAACGGGTATAGATAGAGTTTCTGGAGAGAGTTTGTATCTCCATGTGATCTTCTGGATAGATTGAGTGAAGTCATCTTTGATCCTGGATGTGAGAGTTGTCTTGTTCGAAAATGTATTCTTTGGAATAAACTTGTTTACGAGACAATCTTTTGGGAGATTGAGATTCATTTACTTGATGATAACAAAAGTTATAAGTTCGAAGTCTTTGAGTCACTTGATACTATTGGTCAGTGCCGTCGTCCCTCAGGTACTGAAGAGACTATCGATGTCACTCTCATCCTTGACACTGATGATCGATTGGATCGACTGAGACAAGAGTTCTGAGAATGCGTCCATATTTTTTCCATCATTGGTCTCTTCATTGAATTTTTCATAGACTTCTCTGATAGGCTCTGCATGTCACTTGGATATTGCTTTGAGTATATCGAGTGTGGATTTGACATTCAGATGATTCGAGAGGACCGTTCATTCTCGATTGATATAGACAATATAGAATGGATGGAGTTGATTCGTATTCTCAATATTGACTTCATTGTTGATATTCTTCAGGACAAATATCGCACCTTCTTCGATTCCTCTGGATGGATCTTTTTCGCATACAGTATGCATACCATTTGGTATTCATTCAAAGGTTCACTTCTCATTGATATAATTGATGAGATCCATACGAAAATCATTGAGTCCGAGATCCATGATCGAGATACCACTATCCATATCTTCTATATCAACAACTTCTTCCTGGAGTCTCTCGAGTTGCTTCTTGCGAAAGAGGAGGTCACTCGATTCATTCGTGAGAACATTGTCTTCTCCTGTGGCTGTGGCATCTACGATGTACATACGATTCTCGACTCGTCACTTGAGGTTGATATAGTCATCGAGTGAGAGTTGTGGCCAGAAGTTTACGAGTTGTATATCTGTATTCTTCGAGCCGATACGATCCACTCGTCCGAATCTCTGTATGATTCGTACAGGATTCCAATGAATGTCATAGTTCACGAGCATATCACAATCCTGGAGATTCTGTCATTCTGAGATACAATCCGTCGCAATCAGTATATCTATCTCTTTATCGTGTGCCTTTGCTTGATGCCTTCACTTCGATATTGGTGAAAAGTGAATGAGAAGATTATTGAATTGCTTATCGATACCAAGAGTACATTCATTGGTTCCACTTCAAGTTATCTTTGCTGAAGCAAGTCCCAGAGCTGATGCATACTGAGATATATTTTTATAGAGATAGTTCGCCGTATCTGCAAATGCTGTGAATATGAGCACCTTCTGATTACCAGTATTGATAGGATTCTGGAGTTTATCTGCTATGAGATCCTTGAGATCTTTGAGTTTGCTATCATGGAAAGGAGTTACCCTCTCCATCTCTTCGAGAATAGCATGAGCAACTATAAGATCCTTTTCAAGATCCTGTTTCCAACCGAGCGTATTCATATCTGCGAGATTGATTTTTACCTTATCTCCGATACTGAAGTCATCACTGAGCCAGTCATCATTCTCTTCATCGAGATTCACATCATCAACTTGGATGAATTCTGCTTGTTCCTGGATTCCATCATTTTCGAATGCATCAATATTCTTAATAATTCCATCAACATTCGCTATAAACTTGGAGAGCGTAATGCGAAATGAATCCACAGAACTCTCGAGTCGTTTGAGAAGGTTGATCTTCATGAGCTTTTGGAGACTGCGTTCTCGAGTGGATTGTTTCAGTGTGCTATTCTCTGTGATATTGGTATCATAGAGGTCGCTATAAAATGATTTCTTACTTGGGAGTAGGTAATCAAATGGAGAATACACTGACATATTGAGCTTCGAGAGCTCTGTGTAGAGTTCTTTGATCTCCATAAAACCAGGAAGATCTGTGATTCCTGATCGTATCGTCTTTGGCATGAGTCGATTTGGGAACTTTCAGATTTTATTGGTATCATAATATTTCTCTATATGTCGTCTACTTCTGGCTATCGTGATCGAATCCAGGAGCTTGAAGAAGTCAAAGTTCATACTGAGTCGCTTGAGAAGTTCTCCAGGTGTTCTATCATCAATCTCGAGTTTGGACCATTCATTGAAAATTTTCTGGGCATTTGCAAGGATTGTATTGATTGATTTTTTGACGTCCATCTTCTCATCTACCACATCAGTATGTCACTCATAGGCAAGTGCAATCTGATTCTTGAGATCTGTGAATCGATTATTTACGGGAGTTGCTGAGAGCATTAGTACCTTTGTTTTTACTCCTGCACGCATAACATTCTGGAGGAGTTTCTGGTATCTTGTTTCTTTATCTTTAGTTGGAGAGTTGTTTCGAAAGTTATGAGACTCATCAATAACCACGAGATCATAGTTTCCCCAGTTTACACGGGAGAGATCTATGCCATTGGATTCTCATCGTGTTCTTCAGAGGTCTGTATGATAGAGTACATCATAATTGAATCTATCTTTTACGAGAGGATTGTCTTCATAGTTATTGAGGAATGTGAGCCAATTATCTCCGAGCTTCTTCGGACAGAGTACGAGTATACTCTTGTTTCTTTCTTGATAGTACTTGATAACTCCGAGTGCTGAGAAGGTCTTCCCGAGTCAGACACTATCAGCAAGAATACATCCATTGAATCGCTCTAGTTTATTGATAACTCAGAGTACCGCATCCCTTTGGAAGTCATACATCTTATTCCAAATAGCTGATTCTTTGAATCCTGTTTTTTCATTGGCAAGTTCATCTTCAGTAATATCTTCAAGAAAC
>JAYWCE010000085.1:0-11012 GCA_043780775.1 Candidatus Altimarinota bacterium
GGCCTGATTGGCAGGGGTACCTGGTTTGACGCCTTCGACGAGGATGGTATATCCACTACCTGCGAGAGCCTTGATAGTTTCTTTTTTGTTCTGATAGAATTCGGGGCTCGCAATATGTGACATCTCGACGAATACAATCTGCTGTCCAGAGTGTGAGAGTGTGATATCTGATACGACACCAGGGACCATATACTGATACTGGACAAAAGTGAGCATGATCGATACAAAAAATCCGATCGTTGCTGTCATTGTGAGGATATATTGTGGGATGACCTTTTGCCACTTCCCCATCTTGCTACGACGAAATATCCAAATCAGGAAAAATAGAGCAAATGCAAGGAGTATGACTTGTAATACAAATGATACAAATGGAATAATACCAAAAAAACCCTCGAATATGAGAGCAATAACTGCGAATATATATGCGAGGATTTTTTGAGTTGTCATACTTAGCGTTTTTTACGAGGCTTTTTCTTCCCGAAGGTATCGATCTTCTTATCCGCGAGCTTCTGCTCGAGCTCGACGATCTCTTCTCCGAAGTGATCCTCACGAGATCCACCTTGCTCCTTGGGCTTGAACATACTCTTGCGAGATCTGAGTTCGAGCTCTATTGGAGTCCCCTCGAATCCGAATACTTCACGGATCTTGTTCTCGATATAGCGGACATAGGAGAAGTGGAAGTGATCAGCATTGTTGACGGAGATCATGAATTTCGGAGGATTGACATCAACCTGTGATCCGTAGTAGATCCGAGGCTTGTGTGACTTGCGATTCCCTGTTGGTGCATGATCATAGGTGATCTGTTCGAGGAACTTGTTGAATACTCCAGTCTTGACTCGCTTGTTCCGCTCGATGCGGATCGCGATCGCATGCTCGAGGACGAGATCGATACGCTTGTTCTCGATCGCTGTCGTGAACACGACTGGAGCATACGAGAGGAAGTCGAACTTCTTCGAGAGATAATGCATATACCGCTCAAGGATCGTGTCCTTGTTGACTCCTGGCTTGTTCATCACCTTGTCCCACTTGTTGATGACGAGGATGATTCCCTTCTTTTCTTTCATCGCTTCACCGACGATATGCTCGTCCTGATGAGCCACTCCCTCGAACGCATCGATCACGACCGCGACGACATCGGATCTCTCCACGGACTTCTCCGCTCGCATCACACTCCACTGCTCGATATTGGCTGATCCGATCTTACCGGCTCGCCGTATACCTGCTGTATCGATGAGGACGATATCCTCGTCCTTGAACTTGATGACCGTATCGATCGCATCACGAGTGGTACCTGGCATATCGAATACGATAGAGCGAGTCTCTCCAGCAATAGCATTGACGAGAGATGACTTCCCTACGTTCGGCCTACCGATGATGGCGAGCCTGAGGAGCCCCTCATGGAGCTCGTTCGGGACATAGCCAAATCCGAGTTCCTTCAACATTTCAGCGACCTTGACCCTGAGCTCACCGAATCCACGAGTCTGTACGGCACTCACAGGTACTACATCACCGAGTCCAAGACTCATATGTTGGTACGCCTCGAGGGCTCGTTTTGGATTGTCTGCCTTGTTCGCGACTACGAGTACTGGCTTCTTGGATCGACGCAGCAACTTCACGATATACTCATCGAACTCTGTCATACGATCATACTCCACGACGAAGAGGATCAGATCAGAGGCGAGGATCGCATCGTTGGCACGACTTCGTACATCCGAGAGGAGTGTCTCATTGTCCGCACTCACGATACCACCACTATCCGCCATCATATAGGAGATATCGTTTTCTGGATCATCGATATGGTACTCGATGATATCACGAGTCGTGTTCTCGATATCGGAGATAATCGCGATACGATGCCCTGAGAGCGAATTGAATATAGATGACTTCCCGACATTGGGACGACCGATGATGGTGACGCGAGCGAGCATAGGGAATATGGCAAAAAATATAGCGGGAGAATACCGAAAAAATCAAAAAAAGCAAATCGAGAGTCAGATCCGCCTGAAATAGAGAAAAATCCCATCCCTGAGAAGTCAGGAATGGGAAAAATCGAGCTAAAAGAATCAAAGATACAAAGACCCAGAACTAGGAAAGTTCGACCACGCACCGGAGAGCCACCGGGTAGTAGTAGTTGTTGTAGTAGTAGCCACTGCTGCCGCAGCCGGGGGTGCTGCCAGCGTAGCAATAGCCCCAGGAGCTGCTCGCAGGACTCCAGGCCCAGAAGTAGCTGCCGTAGCCGGGCGAGGACGATAGATATATCATTCAGTGCGGAAATATTCGTTCATCATTTTGGATTGGTCCCATCTGGTCCTGGCTCATCACTTTGAGTCCTGATGCTCATTGCGTACGTATTATAGTATCTATCCACTCTCATTGTGAGATATCTCTCATCCCATCTCTATCTTTCGTGATGATCTCAGAGAGCATGAGGAGTTTATCAGATCATGATTGGATCACCTCATACTCATGTTCACCACGTTTTACTATTGTTCATGCTGAAGATTGCTGTACAAAGGTCCGTAATCTTCCATTTGTACGATCTGCTTCCGTGAATTCTCACTTTTGCTGATCGAGAGCATCTGCAACTGCGACCCCAGAATCTTTTACCAATCATGGAACTCCGAGCTGAGCACCCCGTACTCATCATCCAGGTATTGGATCAACTTGACTAGAAACTCATGCAACATCAGTCATATTCTGAAAAGGTTACAGATAAGAACCTCTTCATTATACAACTTTCTATTTCTTGTCAAGACTTTATTATATTTTATTGTATGATATAGTAGCTATCATTACCACATCGTATAGAAAAAATCAATACGATACTCCACCGTGGCGACCACTATCCCCTGTCTGACCAACTCGATACTCATATATCCATCCTTGCTACGATATCTGAGGGTGACCGTCGGATCGAGTATATAGATATTGCCGTCTTGGGCCAGTGCTGCGAGTGGTCGGTAGCTCATATCCGTGATATATTGTCCGCCTGGGATCGATGGGTCTGTCGGACTCGCAGGTATGATACGAGTGACACCTGCAATAGGTGAGAGGATAACACCAGTAGATGTACTCGTATTCTTGGAACTATCGATGAATCTAGTACCATCAGGCAGAGTGAGCGTATGTGTGTGAGATATCGATCCTGATGCATCGACCGTGAGTATCCGCATCGGATCCGTTGGAGTCGCGGATGCGACCTCGGTATGATATCCCGATTCGAGTGTGAGGACACCTCTATTCGTGATAGTTCCGATATTTTTGGTTTTTGAGAGAGTGATGATCTCAGGACTCTGGAAAAATGAACCAGTTGCAAATCATCATTGAAAATCCGAGAAAGTTGCTCCTGAAGCAACAAGAAGTGGTAATTCTCCTGATCTGACTCGGAAAAAGTGAACTGGAGTACTAACAATATATTCCGACAGAGCACCTATGATAGTGCCAGTTCATGTAACGCTCTGTATCTGGGGAATGAGGGCATAGGCATCGACCGTGAGTGGCATAGTGGTAGTATTGCCAATCTCATCAGTGGCCCTGAGGGTCATATTATAATTACCTGGAGTCGCAAATGGGCCAAATACTATCTCCTGAGAGGATATAGAGAATCCTGCACCAGACGATGAGAAGTCATCATCGAATATCCCATTCTGATTCGTATCAGTCGTGAGATCGGGATCGATACTGATACTCGCTGTACTGAGATCAGTGAGAATATCTGTGAGTTTATAGCTACGCGAAGAGTAGATAGGGAGGCGTATACGCGTCGGGAGATCGACAATCGGATCACCATCATCACTGGTGACTTGTGGAGCAAAGAGGATGACTCCTGCTCGGTCTGTTTTTTTGTCAGTTAGATTCTGGAGGCGAGCATAATAATATCCATTCGTATATGGGAGATTCACTTCATAACGATCACTTTTATTACCGAGATCATAGGTTATATAGGTTGCACCACCTGTGAGTGATATATCTCTCCCACTCGTATGATTTCGTAATATCGCACCAGCATCAGAGGCGTAGAGCTGCATGCCTGGTAAGATAGGTACGCCTATTAGATCGTCTGAATAGCTGTAACGAGAATGGTCTTCTTTACCAATGAGATAGAGTTTGCCACGGGCCATATTGATCTCTGTGATTTCTGCAAACTGATAACCCATATATGGATCTAGAGTAACAGTGGTTATATTTAGAGTTGTCTGATTCTTATAAGTGATAGTCACTCTCTCTCATCCAGTATAGAGAACTCGTCCTGGTGACAGAGAGAATGAGAGGGCTCCTGTATATATATCGATACTACGCCCCTCAATGGCAAATGATCATCGGTCCCCTACTGACCGCAGTGAACGTGGAACACGAGTCGATATGAGTGTTGTATTGACAATAGGTACATTCGGAATCTGGAGAAACATATCTATAGTTGTTTTCGGGGACTTGAGAGGGTCATGATTGCCACTATCCACATTATCCCACTCAGTATATTGATCATAGAATTCAGCTCGCCACTCGCTTGAGTCATGAGATGCAGGAACGAATGAGAACCCAATATTTTTAGGCGTCGATACATTTTCATGGAAATAATCTGGAATATACGGTGTGAGATCATTCGAAGAAATTTGTGATATTTTGAGTGTATTATCTATTATCTTATTCGGTTTCAGCATCCATGAATATTTTACGTAGAGGATACCGTCCAGTATATAGATATAATCAGTATCACCATCTCGATCTATATCGACAGACTCTACATGTGTATCGCTGCTAATCGGTGTGATATAGTCAAAAAGTCGAGTCTGTACACCACTCGGTGTACGGATATAGATACCCTGATAGTTCGGAGCATATCCACTTGCGAGAGAGCTATTCGATCCTGGAGCAGCGTTCGTAGTCGTAGCAGCGATAACACGAGAGAGTTTTCCTTGAAGAGATAACTTCGATTGAATGAGTGATTGCTCTTGAGTAACTGCTGGCATATCTACTGGAGTAGATGATGAATTCTGATACT
Organism: Candidatus Altimarinota bacterium; assembly: GCA_043780775.1. Taxonomy (GTDB): domain Bacteria; phylum Patescibacteriota; class Gracilibacteria; order BD1-5; family UBA2023; genus JABFSX01. The sequence goes on from JAYWCE010000085.1 coordinate 5,003, forward strand.
GGTCAAAGTTTTCTAAAAGACGAGTCGATCGTGATGAGGTCTCTTGGATATCTGCGATGAGCTCTCTCGGCTCCTCAGGATGTATATCAGAAAGGAAATCCACAATATTCTGAAGACGAGCATTAGTATCATTCTCTGCAACGAGATAGTCTTTGATGAGCCCAAATCTTGTATCATTGTAGGCAATGAGATCATTTTGAACTTTTGTTGACTCTATCTGAGCAACGCGAAGTCATCTTTCGAGACTCGTGGCGACGGTACTAAGCTCAGGGACATCGAGTGCTCGAGAGAGATAGGTGATGAAATCATCAATCTCGAAGAATACATCCTTCTCTGTTTGTATATCCTTCATTATTCTCGTGACTCGATTCGGGAGAGTTTCAGTCTCTTTTTGATCGAGAGAGGCTCCTGGTTTGATATCGACTCCGACACTCGGAACACCGACATCCGTACCCACTTTGCTCGGAATACCATTCTGGAAATCAGTCTGGAACTCATTGATAGGCTTGACGGCTGATCGAGCAAATTCGGTAATGAATTCAGATCTCACCTCATAGTTGACATGGCTTCGGACTCGTATCTCTGTGATGGATGGAAGAGAGAATTGAGGGAGATTGAGATTGATAAAATCGAACGGTGAAGTACCTTGACGTTCTGTTCTCTGGGCAATCACATCGCCGACCTGCCACTCTGGTATGAGTGTTGTCTTCTGATAATAACAATACATCTTCGATACGAGCTTCATTACAGAGAGAAATGCTGTAATCGATCCAGCAATCTTTGGGATTTTTGGTGGTGGAGGGAGATCTGGGAGTTTTATTTTTGGTAATGATGGAAGATCGGGTAAATCTGGAATGGGTGGGAGGGCAGGAAGAATAGGAAGTCCAGGAAGCGAGACAGAGGCACTAATAGACCCAATAGAAAAAGATGGGAGCGCAGGAAGGCGAATGGGTGAAATTCGAGGAATAAAATTGGGCATCGAAACATTGATTCCAAATCGGATATCAGAAAGATCTAGAACAATATCGGGCCACTTCGGGAACCTGATAACTGGAAGTGACGGGATTAGTGCGGAAAGGAGCTTGAATTTCCAGTATTGGAGATTATTTCGTTCATTGCGACAGACTCCACAGCTGGCACTTGTATCAACAAAAATATCGAGAAGTGGTTGCCAACTATCTGCAATAGCCTTGATAAGGACAAATAACTCTGCCCACTTGCGAAATCTCACTCCATTATCACGGAGCCAACCACCTGTTATCTGTTGGATAGTATCGATATTACAGAGAATTTGAGCGATATATCGCTCCTTCCAGGTGATATATTTTTGGATTTTCATTGGAAATCTCTTGTACTCTTCAATACGCTTGAGATTTTCTCGAATACTGTTTATAAATAGCCCTGATTGGAATTTTGCCTTTTGATCCAGACATGCTGGTGATGGATCATTCAGACACCAGTTTTTCTGTGCATCATTAGCCTCCTTGAGGTATCCATCTAGAGTTCGAGCATACTTGTCGAGTTCTCTCTTCTCGATCCATGGGATATTGAATGGAACATTCACTTGTTTGATATTGATAAATGGAAGTTTACCAATAAAAACGTAGGCAGATTGTATACTATTGAGGGTTCCTTTGGTATTTCAAGCCGTTGATCTGAGTGCATCTGGAAGTGCAGGTATATTTCATTGGTTGGATCCAAAAGATTGCCCCATTCACTGCTTCATATTTTCAAAACTGGCACTCGAATAGGCTGCACCGAGTTTTTGAGAAAAATCGATATAGGTACTATCAACCTGAGCATTCTGACCAAAATCAGTCGGAGGAATAACTGTCAAATTGGGTGGAGTAAAAAGTGACGTAGTCAGCTCCTCAGTCTGCCGAGTGAGCCAATCCATCAGAAAATCTGGAAATGCTGCAATTCGTTTGTTTTTAATTTTAGTAACTGAGCTAATGTCAGATATTTTTGTATTTGAGTCAATCTCGATAGTGAGCTCCGATCCTCAGCTCGATGGAGAGCCAACAGTCAATAGTGGTCCGACAGAAAGTGATCTTGGTCATCGTTTTGCGATAGCTGTGTAGATACCAGTGAGTCGTGATGTATCGGGACTGCGGAGATAACTCACGATATCTGTCGTGAGTGTTTTGTTCTCTGTCTCAGTAGTCGTGTTGGCCTGAGGACGACAGCTCGTCGCATTCCAGCTATTACTGAGTGTTCCGAGTCAAGATATAGAGCGTACATCACCATCTCCAGATGATCCATCTCACTTACATACATTCATCGCCTTAGTTATGACAATACAATTCCCTCACTGGATAAGTGGAGAGAGTCATTTTGGCGGTATTTGTCCAGCCGTTTCGGCAGGACCTCACATACAGATGGCTGTACCCATACCGAGAGTCAGAGTCGGTGTGACAAAAATACGAAGAAAATTGGTTGGAGAGTTGGTTCCCAGGTATCAGCCAGCACCAAGTGTAGTATTGCACACACCAGTAAACTGAAATGGTGATATTGGCCATACTACTGGAACCTGATAGCATCATGCAGGTGTCGGAATATTTATGGCGGTCAATGCACTGAATATAGGTAATCATTCATCCACCTTGAGTCCATCCCCTATTGGTTTACCGAATAAGACTGGGTCAGATCCTGGAGCCAGTGGTGCCCAGTTCAGAGGAAAACTCATACACGATCCCCCGCCAAATCCACAAGCAAGCCCATCCATCAGATTCTGCGTCATGTTGACAACACTATCAGCAGATCGATCATCAAATCCGATGTTGAATTCATTCCCATTTTGCGTAGCTCTGAAGAGTGGATTAGCTCCTCCACTCACAGTAGTCATATCAGCGAATGCTCATTGTCGATCTGCGATGCTCATATTCTCGATACTATCAGGAATCTGATTCTTATCGCTGTCAGTGAGCCGTGTAGCTATACCATCGGGGAGTGAGCTAGATCAGAATTCATGAGTCCCGCGAGTATAGTCCCTCGAATTCGGTCCTGATGTCCAGAGAAGCATCGTTGCTCCACAAGTTGTCGATGTTTTGAATCCTACATCTCAATACATATCAGCTCAAATTGTATCTTTTTCGAGATCACCGACGACCATCTCCCCATAACTCGCAGGCAGAGCGATAAGATCATAGGCTATTTCGATAGTAGCCCCTGGGGCAATATCTCAGACAATAAAATGGGTATCGTATTCATTATCTCAGATCAATTCAAAATCTCGAGATACACTCATATCTCATGTTTTTATGGTATATTTTTGAGTAGATGCTGCAGAAAAAATCTTCGGGAGCGTGTCGAGATATTCGATATTCTGGATCGTCTTGTTGGTTGTATTACGAATACGGATAGTACTCCTGATATGATCATCCGGATAGAGTGTTGCATGAGTAGTATTCGTATACCTCTTCTCGATCTCGAGACCATAGGCTATAGCATATTGACTACGGACAAATGTATCGACCCTATTCCCTATCGCACCATTTTGGATATCCATAAATACACCCGAAAGACTTCCTGGATCAATAGAAGTGGTAGATAGCGACGCATTCGGTTGAGAATACTGATAAAATGTTTCTCCCTTGAGTATGCTATCATCAATACCCGTACTCGTTGCCGACCTCACCCCAAGTGAAGATTGAAATCGGGATATCTGATCAGATTTGATAGCACCACCTACAAGAATAGGTGTAGGCGAGAGCGTGATACCCAAAGTTGGATCAAGAATTTTTTTGATAAAGACACCTGCGGATTGTGTCCCATAGAGTATCCCAAGTTCTCCACCTGCTGTTATATATACAATATCATCATGACTATCAGCATCCATGTCATAAATATGTAATTGTGATACATGTTGTGGCACAATTGATCACCCCTCGAGCATGATATCACGCCGTGAGAATTTTCGAGTAGCATTATCCACAAGTATGAGTCACCCACTTTTGTCTATTCCTATGATATCTCAATATCCATCATGGGTAAAATCTCCAAATGAAATTTTTTTGGTGTCAATATCATGATTATAGGTAATCATTCATCGAGTCCTAAACTTGCCTCCCCGATTAAGAAAGAGTTCTATATATCAATCAGTATAGACGACGATCAAGTCATCAATACCATCAGCATCCATATCGCGATGGAAAAAATCAGAAATCCCTCTCTGAGTACCACGAGTAATAATAGAGCCAATACTCCGATCTATTCCATCGATCTCAGTACCCCCTCGTCCGTGATCGACATGGGCAACTGGATCACCGAGATTCACAAGTGTATACGTATGAAAAAAACGAGTCGACTCACCAACGGTATCTCAACCAGCATAGGCCAAGAGCATTGTATTGTTACCAGTCCATCCAACTCATGGAGCATCAGATAGGGCACCGAGAGAATCCGTAAGACTCGATCCATTTTTGACTTCATCGAGCTCCTGAGTAGCAGGTGATCGAAAAATTTTGTATCCGAGAGTTTCAGTGGAGAGAGAGTTTCAATATGTGGACTCCATAGAGAATCCAGAACTAATAATTATTGGTGTATTTTTTGCGATATCTGGTCTTATACCTGGAGCTCGTTCGACTGATAGCGATATATCCATTATATACTCAAGTATAGCGATCTCTCGGCCTCACTGGATGACGCTCATTTCGAGTCCAGCAACTCCTGTATCACGAGGAACGATCGAGACACTCGGGGGCATGTAAATAGCTCCATTCGAATATACAGATAACAGATCGATGAGATCATCCTTCAGGCTTATTCCATCCTTCAGTCCAAAAGTCTTGAGTGGAGAAGACTCAGGAAGAATTAATCTAATAGTAGGCTTGATGACTTTTTTATCACAACTATCACTCTGATTTTTCTGACAAGTTTCGAGGATAGCATCTCACATCGGATAGAGAATACGAGCTATCTGCTTGTGGGTTGTGAGATCAGACACTGTCAAGAGTGGGAAATTATCCTGAAGAGATAGACTCGTTTGTATAGCTGAATCTGGTGATTGTCAGAGACGATATGATCAGCCTGGGGCGATAGAAAAAAGAACATCTTCTCGATACGGTGAATCCAGTATGGTGCTAACAGCAAGGCTCTGAGAGAGTCATGGTGTTGTATTATATAAGATATCCTCTCATTCTCTCAGGAACTCACCTCCCGCAAGAACCGTGTAACGAGCATTGTAATCGGGAGCAAATTTTATTTTTTCTTCACTACCTCTTATATTAGCCATGTACTTATCCATACCCTGTATAGTATGTTCACCTGAGCTATCTATATATGAGATACTATATTTTTTGAGTCATGGAACATGTATAGCATAATAACCTCACTGAAGGGGTATAGTGTATACACCATTGATGAAATTGATATCCTGAGATACTCCAGAATTGAGAGAAAAAGATCCTGTGAGCGTCAAGTTTGATCTATTGCCATAGCGATCTCGAAGTGTAAATATTACTTCCTCATTTTGGCGTATATGATCGATATACAGAGGATCTCATGGGAGAACAGAGAAAACCATATCAGACACGGAGCCAATTCCTGGAATATCTATCGTTATAGAATGATCCCCCGATATAGTACCTGGCACGTAATCAAATGACTCTGAGATACCATCAGTTATACTGATGGTATCTTTTGAAAATATTCAGGCCCCATCTGGAAACTTCCAAGATGCTACAGAAGAGAGTCCTGATATTTTTTTACCCAATTCATCCTGAATCTTAATATGTGCTGAAACTATATTGCCTCATACCTGGGGATTCTGGTCTCGTATGAGCAAAATACGAGCAGTATTATATATGTTGAGGTCAGCAGTATTTCGGATAGTATCATCGATAGTGGCCGTAATGTGGAGAACTCCTCCATTATCTGATCAGAAGATCAATGGAACTTGTGACTCCATGATATCCATATTCATACTCATTGTTCTATCGCCATTAGCATCAACAATATAGCCACCTGATACCTCAATTCTGAGACTATGCAGATCAGGACTAGTAGGGTT